>NZ_JAQUOY010000005.1 GCF_028716865.1 Candidatus Methylomirabilis sp.
GCGACCTTTTGCGCGATCGGAATCCGGTGCCGGACCACCTCATCCCGATCGATGCCGAGCAGACGGGCGAGTTCTCCAGGGTGGGGGGTGAGGATCGGCGGGAGTGGAACATCGCGCAGCATTTCCAGGTTCGGTCCAAGGGCATTGATTCCATCGGCATCCACAACGATCTGCGCCTTGGCGGTGTTCACGACTGCCCGGATCAGCTCGGCGGTCTCGGGATGCGTAGACAGGCCGGGACCGATCGCAATAACCCGTTTGCCCTGCATCAGATCCAGGACCCTCTCCAGGGCGGCGTGGGCAATCGTGCGCTCTCTGGTCTCAGGGAGCGGCTCGGTCATCACCTCTGTAAGCTTGGCCTCCATGGCGTCGTTCAGGCTCTCAGGCAACGCCAGCGTCACTAACCCTGCGCCGATTCGAAGCGCGGAAAGGGCGCACATCGCCGCTGCCCCGGTCTTACCCGGCGAGCCGGCCAGGACCAGGACGTGACCATACGTCCCTTTGTGGGCATTCGGGTCGCGTGGCGGGAGTACACTTGCCAGATCCTCAGCCTGCACGAGCGAGACATCGAGAAGCGGATCGGTGAGCAGTTGCCTTGGCAGGCCGATGTCTACCGTCACGACCCGACCGGCACAGGAGGCCGCCGGATAGAGGATCAGTGCCCGCTTCGGCAGACCGAAGGTGACAGTGAGGACCGCGTTGATGCTCGGTCCGGGGATGATCCCTTCATCACTGTTCAGGCCGGAGGGGATATCGAGGGCCACGATCGGCTTACCGGATCGGTTAAGCAGCTCGATAGCCTCGCCCAAGAGACCCTTGGCAGGCCCAGTCGTCCCAGTTCCCAGGATGGCGTCCACGACGACGTCTGCTCGTTCAATCGTCCCCTGAATGACCTCGATCTCCTGACTGATCGCCGCTTCATGGATCGGTACGCCTAATTTTCGAGTGATCTCGACATTCGTCCGCGCATCCCCCTTGATCTCCGCCTGCCGAGCCAGCAGAAACACCTCAACCGTGATCCCGCGGTTAAAGAGGTGACGCGCCACGACAAGGCCATCGCCGCCGTTGTTCCCCTTGCCACAGATCACGGCGACGCGGCTTCGCGTGAGATTCGGGAACGCGCGCTCCAGTTCCAGGACCGCCTGAAGTCCGGCGTTCTCCATCAGCAGCAGCGACGGGATGGCGTACTCCTCGGTCGCCCGTCGATCAAGCCGACGCATCTGGCTCGCCGTCACAACGCTCACGGCCATCGTCCCCTCCTCGTCGCGCACTCTCTATCTGTCGTCAGTAGCCACAACACAGGCCATCGCGTAGTCACCATCGTGCGTGAGACTCACCAGCATCTGCGTGATCCCAAGGCGGGCTGCGACCTCCCGGGCGCAGCCCGACAGGACCACGCTGGACGGCTCACGCCCGCCGCCCACGATCTGTACATCCTGCCACACCACCCCCTGCCCCCATCCGGTGCGAAGCGCCTTGAAGGCCGCCTCCTTTGCCGCAAAGCGGGCCGCGAGGTGTCGTCCGGGCGACCGGTGGCCTCTCAAGCGCGCCTGTTCCTCCGCTGTGAAGAGACGATCGAGCAGACGGGTGCCGTGACGCGCAACGGCACGTTCGAATCGTCCGATCTGCACGGCGTCGATGCCGATCCCGATCACCATCACCGTCCCCCCGCACCGTCCTTCTCCATCGCCGCAAGCATCTCGTGGATCGCTCGCTCCAGCCCCACAAGAACGGCCCTGGCGATGATACTGTGGCCAATACTCAACTCCTCCACCTCCGGGATCGCTGCTACCGGCCCGACATTGCGATAGTCCAGGCCGTGCCCGGCATTGATCCGAAGGCTCAACTCTCTTCCCACTGTCGCCGACTGAATGAGGCGAGTCAACTCAACCTGTTGCGCCTTGTAATCTCGCGCCTCCGCATACGATCCGGTGTGAAGCTCGACGAAGTCGGCGCCGGCGCGCGCAGCGGCCGATAACTGATCGCGTTCCGGGTCGATGAAGAGACTGACAACAATGCCGTCCTCTCGCAAGCGGCGCACACACCTCCCCACCTCATCGACGTGTCCGTGAACGTCCAGTCCTCCTTCAGTGGTAAGCTCCTCACGCCGCTCCGGAACGAGCGTCACCATCTCCGGTTTGAGCGCCAGCGCGATTCGGATCATCTCTTCTGTAGCGGCCATCTCCAGGTTCAGCTTCGTCTTGACCAATCGTCTAAGAAGTTCGACATCCCGATCCTGGATATGCCGGCGGTCTTCACGCAGGTGTACGGTAATCCCGGACGCACCGGCCAGCTCAACCAGCACGGCCGCCTGGACCGGGTCAGGTTCCTGCCCCCGTCTTGCCTGTCTAATCGTCGCGATATGATCGACGTTCACACATAACCCAACCATCACTCGCACCTCACAACCAGGGTATAGGGTCTAGGGTTTAGGGTAAGGGATAGAACCGGTTTTAACCAAGTTCTTTTTCGATCACCAGCGCAATCTCTCGAGCCAGTCGCTCAACTTTCGCCGGCTCCTCGCCTTCCACCATCACACGAGCCACCGGCTCCGTGCCGGATAAGCGAACCAGGACTCGTCCTCGACCTCCCATACCCGCCTCCGCCGCTTGAATCGCCTCCTGCACCCGTGGAAGCGCCTCGATGGCGGCTCTGCGCCTGACAGGCACGTTGATCAAGATCTGAGGGTACGAGGTCATGCATGCCTTGAGTTCCGAAAGCGGCTTCCCACACCTCTGTATGATGGCCAGCACCTGCAGGGCGGTCACGATCCCGTCTCCGGTGGTATGGTGTTCGAGGAAGATGATATGCCCGGACTGCTCGCCCCCCAGCATGTATCGCTTCGCCAGCATTTCCTCCAGGACGTACCGATCGCCCACCGCGGCGCGAACAACCTTGATCCCTGCCTCTTGCATCGCGACATCCAAGCCGATGTTGCTCATGACAGTCGCGACGATCGTATCTTCGCGCAGACGGCCTTCTCGCTTCAGGTCGAGGGCACAGAGCGCGAGGATGTGGTCGCCATCTACCACCTCACCCTGTTCGTCCACAAACAGGACTCGGTCCGCGTCCCCGTCATGGGCAAACCCGAGGTGCGCCTTGTGTTGCACTACCGCCTGCCGCAGTCCTTCCGGATACAACGCGCCGCATCCTTTATTGATGTTGGTCCCGTCAGGCTCGACGTTGAGCGACACCACCTCGGCACTCAACTCTCTGAGGACTGCGGGCGATACCTTGTAGGCCGCGCCGTTGGCACAATCAACCACTACCCGCATTCCTTTCAGCGTCATTCCCTTGGGAAGGCTGTTTTTCGCAAATTCGATATAGCGGCCGACGGCATCGCCCACCCGGTAAGCCTTGCCGATCTCACGGGGCGCCGCTCTGATTCCATCAATCTCTCCGTTGCCGATCAGCTCCTCGATCCGTTGCTCCATCGCATCCGGCAGCTTCAGGCCATCGTGAGAAAAGAACTTGATGCCGTTATCCTCGTACGGGTTATGGGAGGCCGAAATCGCCACTCCGGCATCGGCTCGGAGGCTTCGCGTCATAAAGGCAATCCCAGGCGTCGGGAGCGGGCCGACTAACAGCACGTCCACGCCCATCGAGGTGATTCCCGCTGTCAGCGCCGTCTCCAGCATATAGCCGGTCAGGCGTGTGTCCTTCCCGATGACGATCGCAGGCCGCTCGCTTGTCCCGCGTAGGAGATGAGCCGTTGCGCGCCCCACCTTGACCATGGTCTCCGGAGTCATCGGCTCCCTGTTGGCTACACCCCGAATCCCGTCGGTGCCGAATAGTTTTCGCACGATCACTCCTTTCTCCTCAATGCGCCTCGCCCTTGCGGTCACGCTACGAAGACGAGGGCCTGGGATTAGCCCTGATCTCAACTGAGACCTGGACGTGGACGGGCCCTTCCACTTTGACTAATTTCCCGAGAGGTTCAAGAGAGGTCAAGACACCAAAGTCATGAGATCGACCTTCAATACTGATAGTCGAGGTATAGACCTTCTCCAGACGATTCACTTCGCTCCTCGGTCCAACCAACCGAACATGATCAGGGTGCGCAGAGGCCCGCTTGAAATAATACCCTGAGGTCGGATTCCCTTCCACGCGGGCTGCGACCCGCACCGTACGCTCTGTCACTGATTCTACGACGAGGCGAACCCACCTCGGCGAGACCTGGACGACTTCCACTCCGCGAGGGACATCAACTTGGTCGGACTTCACAGCAATGAGGTTCTCCCCTTCTTTCAGGGTTGAGAGATCCAGATTCACGTCTATCTCGTTGGGTGACAGGCCCGAGATCAGACTTTTCGGACCACGCAACTGGACCGTGACGAAGTCTCCCGGAACATTGAGGAGGGCCGTATTTTTCGGAAGCCGTGCGAGCGTGAGCGGAGCATTCAACGTACGCTCATCCCTCTGCTCCCCTGCGACCACCATCCATAGGGCAACAGCGAGGCCCAAAGAGGAGAGCTTGAGACCGAGATTATCAAAGAGTCCTCTGGACATGATCCTCTTACAGCTTTCCGTCCATGCTTCGACCAGCTCAGCACGAACGGTAATTGTGAAATACGACGCCGGCCCTCAGATGCTGATCCCTCGAGCTAGACCAGACAGACCTGATAGACCAGGGGATGTCTAACCGCTGATCGCTGATGGTGCTGCCACTTCTCTCGGCTTAGCGCCGGAACCGCCCCCACGAGGCGGTCCCAAACGCTCCACGAGCAGGCGGCGCAGCATCTGAGCATCAAGACCCTTACTGATGGCCCCCGCCTGAACCAGAGACACGCTACCCATCTCCTCCGAAACGACGATGACGATGGCGTCGGTTTCCTCTGTCAGCCCGATGGCTGCGCGATGGCGCGTCCCGAGCCCCTCGCTGACGTCGCTGGTGAGTGTCAAAGGCAACAAGCAGGAGGCGGCAGCCAGACGCCCGCCCTGAATCACGACCGCCCCATCGTGGAGCGGCGAACCAGGACAAAAGATCGATTCCAATAACCGCCTCGACACCCGTGCGTCAAGAGGCGCACCGGAATCGACGTAGTCGGACAGCTTTGTCTCTCGCTCCAGGACAATAATCGCGCCGATCTTTTTCGCGGCCAATGAGGTTGCAGATCGAACGATCTCGTCAATCATGTACGCCTCTTCGCGCTTGGCAAAGGCGCGAAGCAGGCGGGAACGAAGGCCAACGGTGGCGAGGGCTCGACGGAGTTCCGGCTGAAAAAGGATGATGATTAGGAGAAACCAGACACCAAGCAGATTCTGCAGGACCCAGTTCACGGTCAGCAGACCGCCCTTGAGGGCGATTCGCGATGCGAGATAGACAAGTGCGAGACCCAGGATCATTTGCAGCGCCCGCGTCCCCTTGAACATCAGGAGAAGCTGGTAGGCCACGAATGCCACGATCAGCACGTCTACGGCGTCAACCCACGTGAATTGGGCCATTGTGGTCCACATGGCCGCTACGCCCTCCTGATCGCGTCCAACATCCTGACCAGATGCGCACAGGGCTGGACATCGTGAATCCGGACAAAGGACGCACCGTGCAACACCGCCGCCGCAACACAGGCCGCCGTGCCATGGTGGCGCTGCTCTACCGGCAACTTCAGCACCTCCCCGACAAGCGATTTGCGCGATGGACCAACCATAATCGGCTTCCCAAGGCAATCAAGCTCCGCGAGATGTTGGAGCAGGGCTAAATTGTCCTGCGACCGCTTCCCAAAACCCAGCCCGGGATCTACAACGATTGACTGCGGGTCAACGCCCATACGTTCGGCAAAGGCAACGCGATCGGCCAGGAAGGCCACGACCTCGCCAACAACATCGTTGTAGCGCGGTTCGATTTGCATATCCTGAGGGGTCCCCTTCATGTGCATAATAACAAGGCCGGCCCGCTTCTCAGCCACCACCGCCGCCAGACGCCCCTCTCCTCGAACGCCATAGACGTCGTTAATGATATCCGCCCCTTCCTCCAGGACGACCCTCGCCACCTCCGGTTTATAGGTGTCTACCGCCACAGGAATCGTAAGCTTGGGCCGCAGGTCGCGCAGAACCGGAAGGATTCGGCGAAGCTCCTCGTCCACAGACACAGGGACGGCGCCTGGACGGGTTGACTCAGCGCCCATCTCCAGGATATCGGCTCCCTCCTCCACCATCTGCATGGCCTGATCGGTAGCTGCCCCAGGATCCAGGAAGCGACCGCCATCAGAAAAAGAGTCCGGAGTAATGTTCAATACCCCCACTATCCAGGTCTTTTCCTGAACATCTAACAGATGGTCCCGACAGCGAAAGTGTAATTGAGTCATTGAGTCAACTTAGTCAGTTGGTCTATCTGGTCTGTTTGGTCTTGGGTCGAACCAAATGCCGACAAAGGGGGCAGATAAAAACGATGGGCGATGCTGCGGAACGAAGAGATCAAATGTCCTCGCCTACAGTCCCGGTCAAGGGGCAGAGGACTTCACCTTAGGCGGGTGCCGGGACCGTGGCAGCAGCCCCGTTCACGATGGCATCGATCTGAAGGCCGTCGAGCACCTCGGTTTCTAACAGGGCCTTTGCCAAGGCGTGCAGGACACCAATTCGCTCGATGATCAGCGCCTTGGACTTGTCGTAGTTCGTCATGACGATCTGTTTGACTTCTCGATCGATCTCCACCGCCGTCTGCTCGCTATAATCCTGATGCTGGGCGATCTCCCGACCCAAAAAGATCATCTCTTCGCGCTTGCCGAACGTGAGAGGGCCCAGCCTCTCGCTCATGCCCCATTCGCACACCATCTTCCTGGCCAGATCGGTGGCTCGTTCGATGTCGTTCCCTGCTCCGGTGGTCATCTGACCGAAGACCAACTCCTCCGCAACGCGTCCGCCCATCATGATGGCGATCTCGTTGAGGAGATACTCCTTCGCGTAGTTGTGCTTCTCGTCGATGGGTAACTGCTGGGTCATACCGAGCGCTCGGCCCCGCGGGATGATCGTCACTTTGTGAATCGGGTCGGTTCCGGGGAGGACCTTCGCCACCAGGGTGTGTCCGGCCTCATGATAGGCGGTCACCTTTCGCTCCTCCTCGCTGATGACGATGCTCCTCCGCTCGACGCCCATCATCACTTTGTCTTTGGCGTTCTCGAAGTCCGTCATGCCCACGGCTTTCTTATTTTGCCGGGCGCCCAACAGGGCTGCCTCATTCACGAGGTTGGCCAGGTCAGCCCCGGAAAAGCCGGGGGTCCCCCTAGCCAGAAGCGTGAGGTCAACGTCGGCGTCAAGAGGAATCTTTTTCGTGTGGACGCGCAGGATCCCCTCGCGCCCCCTGATGTCAGGTCTTGCCACTACGACCTGGCGATCAAACCGTCCGGGCCGAAGCAGCGCCGGATCCAGGACATCCGGGCGGTTGGTCGCGGCGACCAGGATCACCCCGTCGTTTGACTCGAAGCCATCCATCTCGACCAGGAGCTGATTCAAGGTCTGCTCCCGCTCGTCGTGACCGCCACCGAGACCCGCGCCCCTATGCCTGCCTACGGCGTCGATCTCATCCACGAAGATAATACAAGGGGCCTGCTTTTTGCCCTGTTCAAACAGATCCCGCACTCGCGAGGCGCCGACACCAACGAACATCTCCACAAAGTCCGAGCCGGAGATGCTGAAAAAGGGGGCATTGGCCTCACCGGCGATCGCCCGCGCGAGCAGCGTCTTACCCGTGCCAGGGGGACCCATAAGCAACACACCCTTGGGAATCCTCCCGCCGAGTTTCTGAAACCTCGGCGGGTCCTTCAGGAACTCAATAATCTCCCGAAGCTCCTCTTTTGCCTCATCCGCACCCGCGACATCGGCAAAAGTCACCTTGCTTTGCTTGTCAGATAGCAGGCGCGCTCGACTTTTCCCGAATGAGAGGGCCTTTACGCCACCGCCCTGCATCTGTCGCATGAAGAAAATCCATACCCCGATAAACAGCAGCATCGGAAGCCACGACAGCAGCATATTGACATACCAGGGATTCCCGTCAACCGGTTTTGCAATAATTCGAACCCCCTTCTGCCGCAGCTCTGAAATCATATCCTTATCATCAGGGGTATAGGTCCGAAAGACTTCGCCGCTGGTAAGCTTCCCCTTAATATCCGCCCCCTTCACGATGACCTCCGCAACCTCACCCTTCGTGACCTTGGCCATGAAGTCGCTGAAGATCAACTCCTTCTCCTGTGGCTGGTTCTGATTGAAAATGTTGAAGACCAGCACCATGATTAATCCGATAACAAGCCACAGGGCAAGATTCTTAAAAAACGGGTTCAACCTTTTCCCTCCTGTTACCAATCCCATTTCCTCACTCAGCAGGTTGATGCATAAGATTTTTTAGCACTATAATCATTTATATCAAAAAGCTTATGGGTTTTCAACGTAATATACCCGCAAACCGTCTTCCAACGTCTGGAAGGCCAAACCGGCCAAGCTAATGCAGTGTATCCGATGCTTCTTTACACATTCCGTTCGCCCTGAGCCTGTCGAAGGGTGAAGCTTGTTGCGGCGTTCCGTTCATGCTTCGACTGGCTCAGCACGAACGGTAATCGTGAGACATGACACTCGCGAGCGGTAATACGATTTCATCTCCCATCAATAAGAGCGCTATCGATGCGTTATCCCGTGTATCCGCCTGTATCGGCTGCACGCAGCCGGAGAATACGCCGCGTCGAATCGGTTACCTTAAACCGTTCGTCCACTCGAAAGCCAACGACCCATACGATCTGACCACCTGAAACTACCAACGGGATGTTCCCGCGTTGATTGCGCGGCACCTTTGCGTCTACGAAGAAGTCCTGGAGTTTTTTCCGGCCATCCATCCCGAGGGGAACGAACCGGTCACCCTCCTCCCACCCTCTGACGTGTAGCTCCTTTCCGGTACAATCAGCATCAAGGAGGGCGGTCCAGGTATCCGGCGGGGGTTCGCTCCGGGACCACTCCTCAAGGAGGTCGCTTCTCAAGATGAGCGGCGAGTCCGGAATGACCGTGAGACCTGGGACAGCAAGCGGGAAAGATGAAATGCGGCCCCTTACTTGACCCTCCCCCACCGAAAGAACAATGCCGGCGCCTGCCCTTCTTGCGCGCAACCCACCTGACGCCTGAATAGTGCCCTGCGCGCCCTCCGTCAGCAAGAGTCGATCGATGAGGAGTATCTGCTGAAAGGTCAGGCCTGCTCGGCTATCTCGCAGGTATTCGGCGGATCGCCGAATGATCCGCCATCTCAGAGCGGTGGGAAGAGTAGCCATGCGGGGAATAGACAGTACCAACTCCTCACGCGATCGCGAGAGCAGGACAGTCCCCAGCTCTTGCTCGACTATCGCGTTCAGTAGTGTGTCCTCAGCCTCAAGGATTCTGGCTGTATTCGCCAGAGCATGGACGATGCGGGGGTTATACCGCTTCGCCAGTCTCGGTAGGAGTTCCAGGCGAATCCGGTTCCGGCCGTACGAGAGGCTCCGGTTCGAGGAGTCCTCGACGTACGGGATCCTCTCCTTTCGCGCGTACCGTTCGATCTCCTCCCGTGAGCAGTCGATCAACGGGCGAATGATCCGGCCTCTCACGGGCGGGATCCCTCCAAGCCCCCTGACCCCTGATCCCCGGAGCAGATTCATCAAGACAGTCTCCGCCTGGTCGTCACGGTGATGGCCTACGGCGATGCTGTCGGCGCCTCGCTCGTTCGCCACCTGTTCCAGGAATCGGTAGCGGAGATCACGGGCGGCGGCCTGAAGCGAGCCCACCCCCCGTTCCCGCAACGCCCTCCCGTCGGCCGTCGTAATGGTCACAGGAATCTGATAGGCCTCGCATTGGCGACGCACAAAGTCGGCCGCCTCAGCCGACTCCGCCCCTCGGAGATCGTGGTTCAGATGGGCGACATGGAGAGAGATGTGATAGCGGATTCGGAGACGCAGCAGAAGGTTAAGCATCACCATCGAATCAACACCGCCCGATACGGCGAGAACAACCATCTCTCCCGCTACCAGCATCCGATGCCGATCGATTGTCTCTTGAGCCCTATGAAGCAGCGCGTCCCTCATCGAGTGGAAACTGCAAAGCAGCCTCTAGCGGCCATCTCCCGCTGATCGTCTGTACGTCTACTCTAATGAGCCTCCTACCTGCTGTCAATACAAATTGCGCGCACAACAACGGGCTTACGTCATTGATTCGATCATCCATAAGAGAAGGTAGCGAAAGGCCTTGAAGAAGACGCCTATCCATACTGGATGCCCGTTATCCTCATCGGCACTGACTACCGAAGAGCGAAAAGTCTTGGAACGCAGGCTGGGTGTGAAATTGTGACCTCATTTTCTTCTTGACAGCCAGGAAAGTAACTGCTAAACAAAGATTGCTCAGTATGATCTGTTTATGCTTAATACCTATGAAGAAGATGTAAAAATGGCGATAAGTGGGAAAATGCAACCGCGCCAGATCAGTAGTAAGTTAAAGGAGAAGATCTATATGGCCCTTTGGGGTACGGGAGCCCCAAAGGGCCATTCTGTTTTTAGGAGAGCTCTGCCTTGCCACTAGAAGGGGCCGGTGGGACGACCAATTGGGTCAATGATGCTGTACATGCATGGTCTCAATCGAGGCGGATCCGGGGTCTATACCCATGCGGATCGGTTGTGACCGCGGAGACCGATCCATATAGGTAGCTGGATGACAGCGGACCGGTAGCGGGACAGGGGCTGATATCTCCAGCGTTTGTGAGGTAAATAGTCTTTCCTGCTGAGGCTAATATCACCACAATGAAAAAAACAGGGGAACAGATGAGTTACCCGGTAGTTCTTCACTTGGCGATCCGGACTCCTGCGGAGGGACGCCAGAAATTGCTAGATTTCCTACGGGAGGTCGTTCCCTTTTATGAACAACCCGGTGGAATCCGGATCCGCTTGTTCCAGTCCCTAGATGATCCTAATAGTTTCACTGAAGTCGTCGAGTATGTAGACCGTGCTACTTACGATCGTGACAACATTCGTGTTCGATCCGACCGAGAAATGAAGAGCTCCCTTGATCGTTGGAGATCTCTGCTAGAGGGTTCGGTTGAGACGGCAGTTTATCAGGACTTGAGTAGCGAAATCCACGGAGGGCCAAAGTGATGATAGAGGAGTTTGCGCCGGTAACTGCCTTCAAGGCACCACTCTATGTTGCCTGGGAAATCACCCATCTATGCAATGCCAAATGCCTGCATTGCTATTCCAATTCAGGACCGGAAGCTGACTGCGCACAGGAACTCTCGACGAGCGAGGCACTTTCGGTCATCGACCAACTTGCGGACGCAGGGCTGCTAGTACTGGCGTTTTCCGGCGGGGAGCCGATGCTGCGGAAGGACTGGAAGGTACTGGTCGGACATGCCGTAGCTCGGGGGCTCAACGTCACTATGGGTACAAACGGCTCTGTCATCAACGACCTCACCGCTTCTGAGTTGCAGCAACTCGGCGTGCGGAGCGTCACCATCAGCTTGGATAGTCACAAGTCCGAGACTCACGACTATTTCCGCCAATGTCCAGGATTGTATAAGCGGGCGGTCAACGCGGTTCGCTCCCTGGTGAAGCGGCACATGCGGGTAGTGGTCGGCTTCACACCCACCCGAATCAACTGGTTGGACGGCCCAGAGCTGGTGAAGCTCGCCGAGGAATTGGGCGCCCACGCGGTCAACTTGTCGGAATACGTTCCCGCTGGGCGTGGCGCGCTCAACCTAGCCCTTCCGCCCGAAGACTTAAGAAAGACACTCCTGGAATGGATCGAGATGCGCGAGCGCTTTCGCGGCCGGATCGATATCATCTGGCACGATTGTCGCGTCGGCATGCTGGTACCCGACAACGAAAAGAGACATTACGTTGGCTGTGGCGCCGGCCGGCTCGTAGGTCGGATCTGCCCGGATGGTACGATGACGCCTTGCGTTTTCCTTCCGACACCTATCGGCTCATTTCGCCAGAGTACCTTCAGAGAGATGTGGAATCGCTCCGATCTCCTCTTTCGGTTCCGCAAACGACTGGGGCAATTTACGGGAAATTGCGGAACCTGCGAGTATCTCTCCACTTGCGGAGGATGTCGGGCTGTGGCGTATGCATACAGTAGCGGAAATCCACTCGCTGGAGATCCGCACTGCTGGGTGAAGCTCCAGCCCGATCCGAGGTTGGAATTGCTCCCCTGCGGCGAGGCTCTTCCCGTCTAAACTCGGAACGATCAGTGGCCACTGCGTTAACGACTGAGACCGTCCTCAAACTGACATCTTGGTGCGTCATTCGCGAGCAGGAGGAGCAGTACCTGATTTACAATTCTCAGACCGATGAATTGCACCTCCTGCCTCTAACCGGATTCTACGCGTACCAGCTCTGCAATGGCTGGAGCACAGTGGGTGAGATCGAGCAATCTCTGTCCATGGCAATGCAGGTGGACAGCAGGATTTTGCGACCCCAGCTTCAGAAATTTTTCAGCAATCTGGTGGCCAGAGGCATTCTAGAAGTCGAGTGGTGATTCAAGTGTTGCAGGCTGGCAGCTTTCGTCCTCGAACTCCCTTCCACATGGTGTGGCTGGCAACCACCGCGTGCAACGCGCGCTGCCTGCACTGCTCTTCGAATGCGAGCGTTCGATCGCCTGATGAATTGCGGACGAATGAGGCTATTGACCTTCTGAGTCAGCTTGCCGAAGCGGGGGTTGTCGATCTGGCCATATCTGGTGGCGAGCCTCTGCTGCGCCCCGATCTTCTGGAGATCATCGCGGAAGCGAGACGCCTTGGGTTGGCTGTGGGAGTGGGCTCGAACGGCGCCGTACTGAGCGAGCGCAAGGCGGCGCTTTTGGCAGCATCAGGCATCAATCGTTTTCAGGTCAGCCTGGATGGATTTCACACCGCTCACGACACCATTCGACGTTGGCCCGGCTTGTTTGATCGCGCGCTTCGAACCATCGAGGTGGCGGCCTGCGCTGGCCTGCGGGTCACCGTTTGTTGCACCATCAACCGCCTCAACGCGGCTGAACTGGAACCCTTCACGGAATTTATTTCTAGCACTAAGATCATCCGGCTGAACTTCTCACGCTACGTACCGACCGGCCGTGGGACCGACGAATTGGACCTCACGGACGAGGAGTGGCGCTTGGTGATCACCTTATCGGCGGAACTCCGAATCCGCTACCGGGGCAAAGTCGACATCGTCAATCACCTGGCGCAACAGATTTTCGTCGATCATGAACTTGAGGGAATGCCGGGCTTCATAGGCTGCCAGGCAGGTATAGGCCAGGGATGCGTGACCGCCAACGGCACCGTGTTGCCTTGCGTGCTGTTGCCGATCCCGCTCGGCAACATCCGTGAAGGAACCTTCCGTCAGATCTGGCTTAACTCTCCCGTCATTCGAGTCCTGCAATCTAGAGAGTATCTAAAGGGTGAGTGCGCCGCTTGCCAGGTCAGAAACCGGTGTGGGGGCTGTCGTGCTGTGGCTTATGCAAAAACCGGGGATTATCTCGCCACTGATCCACGTTGCTGGTTGGTGAACCACTGTCAGGCCCAAGTCGCCTAAATACTTCAAGGAGGATAAGAAATGGCAAACGAACGCGTCGAAAAACAACATGAACAAATCGTGGAGGCCTACTTCCGACACATTCGGGACCTGCGTACCGGAAAGACCGGTTCGGTGGAAGCGTTGCTGAATCTCTGGGATGCAGACGGCACCTTTGAGTTTGCCGGTTCTCCTCCAGTCACCGGAACCTTTCAAGGCCGCAATGCAATTCATACGCTCTACAAGAACCGGTTTCACTCCAACCGCATGCCCTTGAAACTGGAGGGTACGGGGAAGAAGCCGGCGCCTATGCAGGAGACTGCCCTCGGCGTGGTGGATACCGAGGTCCATCGGATCAAAGTGATGGACGAGAAAATCGTGGCCGGTTGGATCACTAAGATCGGCACCCAGGACGAGCGTGGCTTCCAAGTCGCTGGAAGCCATACTTTCACCTTCAAGAATGGAAAAATTAGCAGCCTCAAGGTGGTTGTCTCACCCCGGCCGGAGGCAGCACCACACCTCAATCTTGAGGGCCTGACGGTAGATGACATCGGAAGGCTCTCTCTGGCTGCGTGGCCGGTTGTTGTTTGAGTGTGGCGGGCGTCTCTGCCTGACAGACAAGATTACTACTGGTTTGGAGGAATGAGCTCGAAATCCATTAGGACAAAAAAGGTCAAGTCTACCCTTGACTCAGGTGAGTAAGGCAGAGCTAGGGTGAAAAAGCGCCGAGAGTCTTTTAACGATCGGGGTCAAGGCTTGAAGTGTGAATCCTGCCAGTCGTCGCTTTCTGAACGTGATCTACCCTTGGGCGAACGTGTATGACATGGATGCGGTCGATACAGATATGATTTAAGACTCGACCCCAGCCAGGTACAGGTAGGGTGTCACGTCTAGTCGTTACCGCGACTTCACCCGTGATCATTCCTGGCTATCCCTTCGACGGGTCGAGAACCCGAAGGCGGGAAAAGTAGGTCCGGTAGAATCCACGATCTCTAGTCAGCAGCCGATCGGCTTGGGAAAGGGCATGGGCACCGATCAAGAAATCCGCCACCATGCGTTCTCGCTGGCCTCCTCTGCTGCGATAGGTCTTCCAAACCCGACTGGCCAGAAGCGCCGTTTTCAGTTCTATGGGGTTGAATTCTACCTCGAGGCGGCTCAGAACGTCTTGCGCGACATTGGTGGACGGAAAGAAGCTCGCTATCTCTGCCCATACCACCTCACAAGCGACAAGGCTACCTTCGGCCAGACAGACACGAATAGCCTTCCCTGACCGGAGTCCGAAAATCGGGTCTGGCCCGAACACATCCAACAAGACGCTGGTATCGACCGCTGTGATCACACCGCGTCCGCTTTGCCTCGTAGAGAAGTGATCAGATCGTCCGTTGGATGCTTCAACCCGAGGATCCCGTACACGCTCTCTACGGCATCTTGCGCAGTCGCCTTGGTGGCCACCAGACGGCCCTTCTCTTCACTGAAGTCCAGGGCGTTTCCAGGGCGAATTCCCAGGCGTTTCCGGAGAGGCTTTGGGATCGTGACCTGGCCCTTTTCCGACACAATGGTTTTCATACTAAAAATGTATGAATTCTTACCATAAATGTCAAGTGAGAAATCACGGATGGACAGGCCCCTCTAGTCAGTCAAGAGGGATCAAGCACTGGACGTGAAGCTGTGTTGACGGGACGCTACAAGTATGTTATCCGTAACGCATGACGACATCTTTACAGGCGGCCACACCATCCCCTCCTCTCTCCTTCTGCGGCTATCAATTCCAAAATATCGAGCTTCTTGAAGCAGCCTTGACTCACCCCTCTTCGACCGACACGGCGCAGGCAGATGTGCGTCTTCGCTACCAACGGCTCGAATTTCTGGGAGATGCGGTCTGGAGCCTCTATGTAAGCGACGCACTCGTCTCCCTGCTTCCGACAGCCTCGGAGGGCGAACTCACCCTGCGTCGCGCGAGCCTCGTGAGTGCTGCCGCGCTGGCCGAAATGGCGAAAATCCACGGCCTTGCGCCGTTGCTCTTACTGAGCAAGGGAGAAGAATCAACGGGGGGTAGAGATAAGGCCAAGGTTCTCTCAAGTGCCTTCGAAGCGGTAATAGCGGCGATCTACCTGGACGGTGGCGTCGCGAAGATCCGCGAGCTGGCGCGTGAGGCGTGTGTCAACGCCCTCAGCGGAGAAGGACTGACCCACGATCCGAAAACCGCCTTACAACAGCTCGCTCAATTGCACCTTCGCTCGACCCCCCGTTATCGTCTTGTCCGCCGATCCGGACCTCCTCACGCTCCGACGTTCGAGGTCGAGGTGGTAGTCGGACGGTCACCGATGGCAAAGGGAAAGGGGCGAAATAGGCAGGAGGCCGAACGGGAGGCTGCTCGAGCCGCACTCAGATCACTGCCAGACCTCATATCTACAACATCTAGTAGCCAAGTATAAGTTGACCACTGAAAGTTGTATTTATTCTTGACAAAAGGGGAACGGGGTTGGTAATGTGTGCCAACATAGGGTCATTTCTACAATCAGTTCTTGGAGGTCTCACCATGAATCACGGTAGAGCGGTGCTAAGAGCTGCCGGCGGTCAGCGTAGGCGATGCGGCTTCTGCGACTAACCGCGTTCGGCTTCAAAACGTTCGCCGAGAAGGTCGAGGTGGCCTTCGAGCCTGGCGTGACGGCCATTGTCGGCCCGAACGGCTGCGGCAAGAGCAACCTCTCCGACGCGATCCGTTGGGCCCTCGGCGAGCAGAGCGCAAAGCTGCTGCGCGGCGATCGAATGGACGACCTGATCTTTGCCGGCAACAGCGCCAGGAAACCGCTTGGCATGGCAGAGGTCTCTCTGATCTTCACTGATAACTATGGCAACATCCCGACGGAATTTCATGAGGTGACGGTCACCCGTCGATTGTATCGTTCCGGTGAGAGCGAGTACCTCCTGAATCACGTTCCCTGCCGGCTGCGCGATATTACCGATCTGTTCCTGGATACCGGGTTAGGGAGTGAACCGTATGCCCTGATCGAACAAGGGCACGTCGGCGACATTATCAGCGCCAAGCCATCCGAGCGGCGAGTCCTGATTGAGGAAGCTGCCGGCATCATGACCTACAAGGTCCGGAAGAAATCTGCGCTTGTTAAGCTGGAGGCGGCGGAGCAAAACCTGCTCCGGGTGAGTGATATCATCCGGGAGGTGGAGCGGCAAAAGAACTCCCTCAAACGACAGGCGACCAAGGCGGAGCGTTATCGCACCTACCAGGACCGGGCGCTTGAGCTCAAAGGTTTTCTCAAATTTTCCGAATTACAACAGTTGGGGCAACAACTCTCACTGCTCCAGGACTGCACGACGGCAGCACAGGGCGAGGTGGATGCGGTGCAGGCCGCAGTGGTTACCGTAGAGGCCGAACAGGAGGCCGTACGAATCCGCGAGTTGGAGCAGGAACAGGTCAGGGCTGCCTCGCAGGAGCGCCTACACGAACTGAGAAGTCAACTGTCTCGCGATGAAGCCGAGCTCAACCATCTGCGACAGATGCTGAATGAATCAGCGCTTCGGAAAAAGGAGCGACAGGACCGCTCGGCACACCTGCAGAGTCGACGCGTAGCCTTGGCACAACAGGAGGCTGAAGCCGGAGCGCAGGAACAGCTTCTGGCCAGCGAGCTACAGGCCAGCCGCGCGCAACTCGACCTTAAGTCTTCGGAATTACATGCGCTGGAGGAGATGATCGCGGAGATGGCGCGAGCGCTTGAGGCCAAACGACGGCGTCTCGTCCAGGATACGGCAGTTCTGGCAGACCGTCGTAACCACCTGACCGGCCTCCGAGAGCGACAACGCCTCTACGGCACACAGCATGATCTGGCCGTCGAGCGCAAGGCTCGGATCGAGCAGCAGGATCGCGACCTCGTCCCCCTGGAGGAGGCACAGCACGCCGTCATCGAACGCGCGGTCGAACAACTGACCTTACTGCAGGCAGAGCGGCAGGAACTCGCCAGACAGACGGCGGAGGAGGAAACTGCACGGGAGGCCAGTAAGCCTCAACTGGACGCGATCCGGGAGGAGTCAGCCAAGCTGCGCAGCCGCTTGACTTCGCTCATCGAACTCAGTCAAAGCTTCGAAGGGTATGTCGATGGCCACCGGTACCTGCTCCAGCAAAAAACCCAGGGCGAGACAAGACTCGAGGGGTTGCGGAATTCACTGGCTGAGTTGCTTGAGGTGCCTGCTCAGTACGAGCGCGCTATCGAAGCACTGCTCGGCGATGCCTTGCAGGGTCTGGTGATGCAACGGCCGGAAGACGTCAAAGAGGCCATTCGATTGCTCACCGAGCGAGGACAGGGTCGCGCAACCTTCCTTCTTCTCCCCGAAGCGATCGGCGATCGGCGATCGGCGGTCCGCGCTCAGGACGGGACGGCCGCAGCCCGGCTGCGTGAGATGCTTCCTTCCTCAGGCGCTTCGGTCGAGGGTCTTGCGCTTGATCTGATCCGCTGCGCCGAATGCGATCGGCCGCTGGTGGAAGCCCTGCTCGCCGACGGGGTCATCGTCCGAGAGCTGTCCGATGCGCTCGCTCTCAGCGCCTCTCTCCCCTCCCCGTTTGCGATAGCCACGCTCACCGGCGAGGTCGTCACCAGTCGGGGAATCATCGCCGGTGGTCCTGGAGGAGGTTCCGGTATCCTTCCACGACGACGGGAAATCGCCCGACTTCAGGGTCGCGTCCGGGAGTTGCACGATAACCTTCAGGCGGTCGAAGCCTCATGGGAAGCGTCCTGTCGCCGCTCAGCACATTTTGCGGAATCGTTGGAGTTACTGAACCAGCGCCTCCACGAACTGGAGATTGATCGTCTCAAGGGGGAGGCGTCGTTCTCTCATACGAGTGCGGAACGGCGCCGTCTCTTACAGCAGATCGAGGTGCTGACCTATGAAGTCAAGAGTCATGAGGAGGACGCTCGTGTACTCGCCGAGGAGATCCACACGCTCGAGGACGCCCTTTTGGCGCTCCAGGGACGAGACCAAGCTGCTCAAATCGAAATCTCTCAGCTCGAAACCGAGGCAGTCGCCCGACAACAGGAACGGGACGGTCTCATTCGGGAGGTGGGGGAATGCCGCGTCCATCTTACGGCGCTGCAAGGCCAGCGAGAGATCTTGACTCGTGGCCTTGCCAGAACGGTCGAAGAGCTGGGACAGGTGAGGGGCGAGCTGGAGTCGCTCGAAGGCGAGCTCGCCGAACAACAGCTTCGAGAAACGAAGATGGAGGCCGCCGTGATACAGCTTCAGGAACGGCTGACTTCCCTGGTTGAGGAGGAGCAGGCGGCGCATCGGCTTGTCGTTGCACAGGACGAGGCGCGCCGAGAATTGAGCGAGAGACGCCAGTCCATTGACGAACGCCTTCGGGGGCTGAAGCAGTCGCTCGCAGAAAAGCAACAGGCCTGGAGTGACGCGGCGATCCGTCTCGCCGAACTGCGAAACACCATCTCGCTCCTTGAGGAGGCGCTGAAGGAAGAAGGACCTCACGAGGTGGAGGCTATTGCGCTGCGACTCTCCAGCAGCGGCCTTGATGTCGAAGCGGCCAACAGTGAACTCGCGGATCTTACGGCCAAGATTGCTGAGCTGGGCGCGGTCAACATGGCTGCCTTGGAGGAATATCAGGAACTGGCTGAGCGGCACCGCTTCCTCTCCGCTCAGGTCGAAGACCTCTCATCATCTGCTCACTCACTCCGAACAGCCATTTCGGAGATCAACCACACCATTCAACAGCGGTTCAGCGAGACACTCAAGACCGTAGCCGGCCATTTGGATCGATTGTGGAGTTGCCTCATCCCGGGAGGCCAGGCGTCTCTCACCTTAGTCGAACCCGCTCCTGGGGAGCAGGAGGAGCCAGGCGTCGAGATGGTCGTTCGGATTCCAGGTAAGCGCGCCACCCTCAATCTGCTGTCCGGAGGCGAGAAAGCGCTGGCCGCGCTGGCGCTCCTGCTGGCGCTGTTTCACACGCGCCCCAGCCCATTCTGCCTACTTGACGAGGTTGATGCCCCCCTCGATGATGCGAATGCCGAGCGTTTTGCCTCGCTCCTGAAGGAAATGGCTGCAAGCGCCCAGTTCCTCCTCATCACTCACAACAAGCGGACGATGGCGACCGCCGACCTCCTGTACGGAGTCACTATGGAAGAGCACGGCGTTTCGAAACTCCTCTCTCTTCACATGGGCCGAGCCGCCTGAGAGAAGAAGATTGACTCTGCTGACGAACGACTCCCCACGCCAGGGCCTGTTTAAACGACTTGTATCCGGACTCGCTCGAACCCGCCAAGGATTGGTGGGGCAGATTGAACGGCTATTCGGCACCAGTGCCCCCAGTGCCGAGCATCTGGAGACGCTGGAAGAGCTCCTGATCGCCGCCGATTTTGGCCCTGCACTGGCGCAACAACTCATAACGCCCCTTCAGGAGCGTCTCAGCCGCCGTGATCTCAGCAACATGGACCAAGTAGAAGCCGCCCTCAAGCGTGGTATCCTTGCTGTCCTCAACGAAACCGCACCGCCCTCTTTATCCAAGGACCCTCAGACGAAACCGCAGGTCCTGCTTTTTCTCGGAATCAACGGGTCCGGGAAGACCACCACCATCGGGAAGTTTGCGAACCGCCTCATCAGTAACGGCGGACTCGTGGTGTTAGCCGGAGCCGACACCTTTCGGGCGGCGGCTATCGAGCAGCTTCAACTGTGGGGCCGACGTGTGGGCGCCGATGTCATCTGCCACCAGGCCGGGGCCGATCCCTCTGCGGTGGTGTTCGATGCCGTCCAGGCCGCCTGCGCACGCGGCGCCAGCCACCTGCTTATCGATACGGCCGGCCGCCTGCACACCAAACGGAACCTGATGGAGGAGTTGAAGAAGATCCAGCGAGTCATCTCGCGTCAGATGCCGGACGCGCCTCACGAACGGATCCTGGTACTCGATAGCACCTCCGGCCTGAACGCACTGGTCCAGGCGAAGCACTTTCACGAGGCTGTGGGACTGACGGGTCTGATCCTGACCAAGCTGGACGGTACCGCAAAAGGGGGCGTCGTGGTCGCGATCGCCGATCAGTTGAAACTCCCGATCACCTTCGTCGGCCTGGGCGAGGGCGTTGACGATCTGCAGCCGTTTGTCCCGGAAACCTTCACGGACGCCCTGTTCGCACGGTCCTAATCCCCCACCCGTTCCGTTTTCGGCTTGACACCCACCTTGACCCAATGCTAGGGTAACTGCATGTAATTCCTCAGAAAGTCCGCTTTCCCTCATTGAGGCCAGATGTTCAGTCCTGACGACGAGCTATTCATGCGGCGTGCCCTTTCTCTTGCGGCAAAGGGGTACGGACGCACAAGTCCCAACCCAATGGTGGGTGCGGTGGTGATGCGGGACGGCTGCATCATTTCCGAGGGATACCATGCGCGAGCCGGCGAGCCACACGCAGAGGTGATGGCGTTGGAGAGCGCGGCCGGGGCGGCGAACGACGCCGACCTCTATGTCACGCTTGAGCCGTGCTGCCATCACGGTCGAACCCCACCATGCACCGATCGGATTATTCAAGCCGGCATTCGTCGGGTCGTTATTCCAACCCTTGATCCTAATCCGCTCGTCTCCGGCAGAGGCGCGCAAATGCTGCGCGCGGCAGGGATTATCGTCGAGCTTGGGCTGTTGTCAGAAGAAGCGGCGAGCCTCAACGAAGCCTTTGTAAAATTTATCAAACGTCGCATCCCGTTTGTGCTCCTCAAGGCCGCAATCAGCCTGGACGGTAAGATTGCCACCCGGACCGGAGACGCTCGGTGGATCTCCGGGGAACGCTCGCGCGAGCATGTGCACGCGATGCGGGATCAGGTGGACGCGATCATCGTCGGGATCGGGACGGTCCGGCGCGACAATCCCAGGCTTACAACCAGGCTCCAAGAGGGCGGGCGCGACCCGATCCGGGTCATCGTAGATGGACTCGGTACGCTGCCGCTGGATGCGCAGGTCTTTCAAGCCGGTGCCGCCTCGCGAACCTGGGTCGCCGTCGCCTCCGATGCGCCCGCTGAGCGAATTAGAGCCCTGCTTCGCCGTGGACTAACGGTACTCGAAGCTGGCGACTCCCATGGACGGGTTCGCCTTACACACCTCCTGAAACTCCTCGGCGAGCGCGAGGTGACAAGTGTGATGATTGAGGGCGGAGAGGGTATCTTCACCTCTGCCATTGAAGAGGAGATCGTCGATAAGTTCCGTCTCTTTGTGGCCCCCCTGCTGGTGGGAGGGAAGACCGCCCCAAGCCTTTTCGGGGGAGCAGGCGTTGAAGAGATCAGCCATGCCTTCCGGCTGCATCGCTTGCGCATGGAACAACTGGAAGACGACCTGTTGATTGAAGGATACCGCTCGAGGCATGAAGAAACCTAATAAGCCAACGGGATGTTTACCGGACTGATCGAAGAGGTAGGCCAAGTCCAGCGAGTGCGCCGGGAAGGCGCCATCGCGAAGCTTGCCATTACAGGGCAACAGATCGCCTCTTCCCTCGCCATCGGGGACAGCATTGCGGTCGATGGGGCCTGCCTCACGGCTACAAGAACGACGCCTCCCCTGTTCGAGGCTGATCTGTCCGAGGAGACCTTGGCGCGTACAACCCTAGGAGAGCTCCGGATCGGCGATCCCGTGAACCTGGAACGGCCCTGCCGACCGACGGATCGACTCGGAGGTCACTTCGTCACCGGCCATATCGACGGGGTCGGAACCATCCGCGAGATACGCCAGACCGGGGGGATGTGGTGGTTCTCAATCGCGTACCCTGAGGCGCTGCGGCCTCTGCTTGTGGAAAAGGGATCTGTCGCGGTGGGTGGAATCAGCCTGACGGTAGCCGATCTGGACAATCGCTCTTTTGGGGTAGCCATCATTCCCCATACCTATTATCGTACCACGCTGGAGAGGAAGCAGGTCGGGCGGCGGGTCAACCTGGAAGCGGACCTGCTTGGAAAATACGTCGTCCGATATCTTGAGGGACTCGGACCCCTCACGAGGAAGGCGGGGCTCACCGAATCGCGACTCCGGGATCTGGGGTTCGTTTGAGCCGTGCCCACGGAGTAGCCATGGAGAAAGCGATCCATTTTCATACCATCGAAGAAGCGATACGAGACCTGCGCGACGGCAAGATGATACTCGTCGTCGACGACGACGATCGGGAGAACGAGGGCGACCTCACGATGGCCGCGGAGAAGGTGACGCCGGAGGCGATCAACTTCATGGCCACGCAGGGGCGAGGGTTGATCTGTATGCCCGTCATCGGCGAGCGGTTGGATCAGCTCGGCATCTCGCCGATGGTCACGGACAACACCTCCCCCCACGAGACTGCTTTCTGCGTGTCCGTCGATGCCAGACATAAGGTGACAACTGGAATTTCAGCCTACGACCGGGCGATCACGATCCAAACCATCATCGACCCCAAGGCGACAGCCGACGATCTCACCAGCCCGGGGCACACTTTTCCACTCCGCGGACGAGATGGAGGGGTGCTGACGCGCGCAGGGCATTCCGAGGCCGCTATTGACCTCACCAGACTGGCCGGCTTGTACCCTGCCGGGGTAATCTGCGAGGTCATGCACGACGATGGAACGATGGCCCGCACACCGGAACTGCATCGTTTCGCCCGCAAGCATGATTTGAAGTTAATCACCGTGAAAAGCCTGATCGAATTTCGATTGAAGCGGGAGCGATTCGTCAGTCGCATTGCCACGACTACGCTGCCGACCCCATACGGCCGATTTACCGCGATCCTGTATAACAGTCAGATTGAGAATAAACACCATCTGGCCTTGGTCATGGGGGAGATCAATGCGGTTGAAGAGACGCTGGTGCGGGTCCACTCCGAGTGCCTCACCGGCGACGTCTTCGGCTCCCTTCGATGCGATTGCGGACCGCAGATGGATAAGTCGCTCGAGCTGATTGCCAACGAGGGAAAGGGGGTCTTTCTGTATATTCGACAGGAAGGTCGGGGCATCGGCCTCGAGAACAAGCTGCGCGCGTATGAGTTACAGGATAATGGCCTGGACACGGTAGAGGCCAATGTGAAACTGGGGTTCCAACCCGATCTCAGAGAGTATGGGATCGGCGCTCAGATCCTGTCTGACCTTGGATTGTGCAATATCCGGCTACTGACCAACAATCCACGAAAGATCGTCGGGCTCGAGGCGTACGGTCTCCATGTGGTGCAGCGGGTCCCT
This sequence comes from Candidatus Methylomirabilis sp., assembly GCF_028716865.1. NCBI lineage: Bacteria > Methylomirabilota (SeqCode) > Methylomirabilia (SeqCode) > Methylomirabilales (SeqCode) > Methylomirabilaceae (SeqCode) > Methylomirabilis (SeqCode) > Methylomirabilis sp. (SeqCode). The sequence goes on from NZ_JAQUOY010000005.1 coordinate 23,673, forward strand.
ATCGAGATTCACCCTAACATTGAGAACCGTGCGTACCTGCGAACCAAGCGCGAGAAGCTCGGCCACCTGCTCGAAACGGTATAATAGTCAGCATGGGAGGGGTGCGGTGAAGACGACCGAAGGGATATACCAAGCCAGAGGATTTCGATTCGCCCTTGTGGTGAGTCGGGTGAACGAGTTGATCGCCAACCGGTTGCTGGAGGGGGCGCTTGACTGCCTGCTCCGCCATGGCGCGGAGGATGGCGACCTGCACCTGGTGAAGGTACCGGGCGCCTTTGAGCTGCCGTACGCAGCCAAGCGCCTGGCTGTCTCGAACCGTTACGACGCGATCATCGCGCTGGGCGCCGTCATCCGAGGCGCCACCGCACACTTCGAATACGTCGCGGGGGAGGCCGCGAAGGGAATTGCGGCGGCCAGTCTCGACACGGGGGTGCCTATTATCTTTGGCGTTATCACCGCCAACACGCTGGATGAAGCGATCGAACGGGCCGGGACCAAGGGCGGCAATAAAGGGTTCGAGGCGGCGCTCTCAGCGATTGAAATGGCCAACCTCTTCGCCCAACTCAAATAGTGTACAAGCGAGAGGGTTGTACCTACAACACCGACAATGGGTAAACGTCACCGCGCCCGGGAACTCGCGCTCTCGCTCCTGTATCAGCTTGAATTTTACCCACTGGAGGCCTTTGAGGAGCAGTATCAGGCCTTCTGGGGAGAGCACCCCGTTAAACCAGAAACCCAATCGCTGGCTGAGGAGTTGGTCAGAGGCACCCTCGACCACCGAAAGTCGATCGATGAACTGCTCTCCTCGCATGTCGAACACTGGATCCTCTCGCGGCTGGCGCTCGTGGATCTTTGCATCCTTCGATTAGCCGCGTTTGAGCTGCTCTTTTACGGAAAGACGCCCTGGAAGGTCGCGATCGACGAAGCGATCGAGTTGGCGAAGGCATTTGGGGGAAAAGACTCTGGCGCCTTTGTCAACGGGGTCCTGGACAAGCTCTCCGCCTTCGCCAAGGACCGCTCCACCGCCCCCCTGATGGAAACGTAGGCGCTCGCCCCTCACACCCATCAACAGTCAATAGGATAGGAAATGCGGTATGACTATACGCCTGTCCTGGGACTAATCGGCTGGTTCTGACGTCCTGGTTCTGTCAAAAGCGATGTAGTGGAGGCTTAGCAGGAAAGATGCTCGCTACGGATACTGCTTGAAGACTAGGGTAGCATTGGTTCCGCCAAATCCGAACGAGTTGCTGACGGCGACCCGCACCTCAGCGTGGCGTGCTCTGTTTGGGACGTAGTCAAGATCACATTCAGGGTCCGGCTCATCGTAGTTGATGGTCGGCGGGATCACGCCATGGTGGAGGGTCAGCACGGTGGCCACCGATTCGATACCCCCAGCGGCGCCCAAGGGGTGTCCGGTCATCGATTTGATGGAGCTCACCGCCAGTCGATAGGCGTGATCTCCAAATACCTTCTTGATCGCCTTAGTCTCGGCGGCATCGCCTGCTGGCGTTGATGTTCCGTGGGCATTGATGTAATCCACCTCTTCCGGCTGGAGCCGAGCAGACTCCAGCGCGAGGACCATCGAGGCGATCGCGCCGGCCCCTTCCGGCTCTGGTGCAGTCATGTGATAGGCATCAGCCGACATCCCGTAGCCGGCTAACTCGGCATAAATCCTGGCGCCGCGCTCCAGCGCATGATCCAACTCCTCAAGAATCAGGACGCCCGCGCCCTCCCCCATCACGAAGCCATCGCGTCCCTTATCGAACGGTCGGCTGGCGCGCTGCGGCGCATCATTTCTGGTGGACAGAGCCTTCATGGCGGCGAATCCTCCGATCGTCAGCGGAGTGATGACGGCCTCTGTTCCACCCGCAAACATCACATCGGCCATCCCTCGCCTGATCAGTTCGAACGAGTCACCAATCGCATGATTCCCTGTCGCGCAGGCAGTCGAGACGCATGAATTAGGTCCGCGGAGTCCGAAGCGTATGGCGATATGACCGGAGGCCAGGTTCGTGATAATCGAGGGAATGAAGAAGGGACTGATCCGGCCAGGTCCTTTTTCCAGCAACGTCTTATGCGTTTCCTCCAGGGCGGGGATTCCGCCCATGCCGGTGCCGATAAGGACACCAATGCGACTTCGTTCAACATCCTTTACCGTGAGCTGGGCGTCACCCACCGCCATAATGGCGCCGGCCAAGGCGTAGTGGATAAACCGGTCCATCTTCTTGACCTCTTTCTTCTCCATATAGAGAAGCGGGTCAAATCCCTTGACCTCTGCAGCGATCTTCGTATCGTGGCAACCGGCGTCGAATCGAGTGATATGGTCGATCCCTGAGACCCCGTTGACCAGGTTATCCCAGAAGGTTTCGACACCGATGCCGTTTGGCGCTACTACGCCCAACCCTGTCGCGACGACTCGCCTCATAGCCTCATGTCCCAAGCGCCCACCAATGGCTTACGCATACAGATTGCCGATTTTCGATTAACGGATTAAAATCCCCGATCACCAATCCGCAATCAACAATGAACAGGTAGGCCAGCCATGTCACGCGGGATGCGCCTTGATATGTGCGATAGCGTCTTTCACGGTCACGATCTTCTCAGCCTCCTCGTCAGGGATCTCGATACCAAACTCCTCCTCCAGGGCCATTACCAACTCCACCGTATCAAGCGAGTCGGCGCCCAGATCTTCGACGAAAGAAGCCTCCGGCGTCACCTCGGTCGCATTAACGCCCAATTGGTCCACGATAATCTTCTTGACCCTCTCCTCGATCTCCATCACGTCAGCCATCGTCCCCCCTCTCTCCCCGGTCCCTGTCTGCCGCCAGGCAGGTCAGTACCGCCTTATAGATTACGCTCGCATCTTACGTTCGCAACCCGCCATCGATCGTAATTATCTGACCTGTAATATAGCTTGCCGCTTTTGAAACCAGAAACGAAACCAGGGCAGCCACCTCCGCCGGATCCCCGAACCGACCCATAGGGATCTGGCTGAGGTAGGTCCTCCTGCGATCCTCAGACAGGACCGCGGTCATCTCGGTTTCGATGAATCCTGGAGCCACCGCATTCACCGTGATCGACCTGGAGGCAACCTCCCTGGCGACAGCCTTGGTGAAACCGATCAGGCCCGCCTTCGCTGCGGAGTAGTTAGCCTGTCCAGGAATCCCCATCGTCCCTGCAACCGAGCTGATATTCACGATTCGACCGCTCTGTGCCCTGAGCATTGGTCGAAGTGCCGCTCGGGTCGTAAAAAATGCTCCCTTCAGGTTGACGTCCAGGACCGTATCCCAGTCCTCCTCCTTCATCCGGATCAGGAGCCCGTCCCTGGTGATGCCGGCGTTATTGACCAGAATATCAAGACGACCGAAACGCTTGATGCTGGCCTGAATCAACCCCTCAGCGTCCGACTCCCGCGAAATGTCCGCGGCCACTGCCGCCCCGGTCGCCCCGACCGCCTCGATCTCGGCAACTACCCCCTCGGCTGTCTCCAGGTTTCTCCCGCAGATGGCCACATTTGCACCCTCCGCCGCAAGCTTCAGCGCAATTGCCCGCCCAATCCCACGCGAGCCACCGGTGACGATAGCTACCTTCCCTTTAAGTTCGATCGTTGTTCCCATCGGGATTAGAAAAGTGCCTTCGCCTGATTGATCGCAACCTGCAACGAACTCAGATCCTCTGCATAGAGCGCGGTCACCTCAGGGGCAATCCGCTTGATCAGCCCGGTAAGCACCTTTCCCGGACCAAGCTCCAGGAAAAGGGTGACGCCTTCTTTCACCAGCTTTCGCACCACATCCTCCCACCGCACCGGACTGGTGACCTGGCGGACGAGACTTCCGGCGATCTCTTCCCTGCTCATCAGGAACTCGGCGTCGACATTGTTGACCAACGGGACCAACGGGTCGGCAATCGGAACCGCTTGAAGCACAGCGGCCAATCGCTTGCCTGCCGGCCCCATCAAGGAACAGTGAAAGGGTGCACTCACCTGCAAGCGCACGGCTCGCTTGGCGCCACGTTGTTTGGCCAACTCGATGGCATGCTCGACCGCCTTCGTCTCTCCTGCAATCACTACCTGACCGGGGCCATTGAGATTAGCAACCTCGACGACCCCATGGCTGGCAGCCTCGCCACACACCGTATAGACGCTCTCCTTGTCGAGACCTAAAATGGCCGCCATAGCGCCGGCGCCAGGGACCACCGCCTCCTGCATGAACTCGCCTCTCTTTCTCACCACGCGAATCGCATCTTCAAATGCGAGGCTACCGGCCGCCACGAGTGCCGAATATTCACCAAGCGAATGACCGGCCACATAGTCAAACTTAACTCCCTCACACTGAAGCGCAGCAAAGGCGGCCATACTGACCGCCATGATCGCCGGCTGTGCATTCGCAGTAAGCGTGAGCAACTCATCGGGGCCCTCGAAGCAGAGGCGAGCCAAGTCGATTCCCAGAGACTCGCTCCCCTTTTCGAAAAACCGACGGGCTTCAGGGACCTGCGCCCAAAAATCTCGCCCCATGCCAATCCGTTGCGAACCCTGACCGGGAAAAACCAGCGCGAGCGCATTCATCAGGCGTCAGACGCGCACGCTCACCATCGGATGAGCGCCGATCCCCAGGTGATCCCGCCCCCGAAGGCCGTCAGCAACAGCAAATCACCACATTTGAGTCGTCCTGTCCGGACGGCTTCATCCATGGCAATGGGGATAGAAGCGGCAGAGGTATTCCCATAGCGGTCAATATTCATGAAGATCCGCTCCCGCGGAAGACCCAGCCGCTCAGCCACCGCATAGATGATTCTGGCGTTGGCCTGATGCGAAATAAAGAGATCAATGTCAGAAACTTCTGCCCCGTTGGCCTTCAGCGCGGCTATAGCGGCATCTTCCATCGACCGGACTGCCGTCTTGAACACCTCGTTTCCGTTGGGCATCCGGATCGTAATCAGCTTCTCGTCAATGACCTTTTGGCAAGCAGGCAGTCGTGATCCCCCCCCCGGAATAATCAGATGTTTCCCCTTTGATCCGTCTGAATAGAGATGCGTGGAGAGGATGCAGGGATCAGCGGTTGTTCGCTGGAGGAGCACCGCTCCCGCCCCATCGCCAAAGAGAACACAGGTACCTCGATCGCTCCAGTCAACTACCTTGGAGAGGGTGTCGGCCCCTATCACCAGGATGTTTCGCATGAGACCTGCCCGCAAATAGGCATCGGCGACTGACAGGCCGTAAATAAAGCCGGTACACGCAGCCAACAGATCGAAGGCCGCCGCGCGCGACGCACCAAGTCGCTCCTGCAGCACACATGCGGTAGAGGGGAAAAACATGTCTGGGGTCACCGTATTCACGAGGATCAGGTCCAGGTCATGGGGCTCAACCGCAGCGGCCTCTAGGGCGCGTCGAGCCGCCCCCTCGGCCAGATCCGAGGTTGCCTGGTCGTCGGAGGCGATTCGCCGCTCCGAGATCCCCGTCCGGGTGACAATCCACTCATCGCTGGTGCTAACCATCTGCTCCAATTCGGCATTGGTGAGGATCCGATCCGGAACCGAGGCCCCTGTGCCAGCGATCTTGCTACCGTACATCACATGCGTCCTCTCGCTAACTGACGGCGATCCCTTCTATGATATGTTCGATCACCCTGTTCTCGACGCATTCGGCGGCCGCCCGGATCGCATTCTTGATGGCCTTGGCGGTCGAGCGGCCGTGGCCGATGATACAGACCCCTCGGACCCCAAGCAGTGGCGCGCCACCGTACTCCGTGTAGTCAACCAGCTTCTTAAAACGCTTAAATGCGCCTCGAGCCAATAAGGCGCCGGCCATCCCCGCTAACCCCTTCCCCAGTTCCTCCTTGAGTAAGAGCGTAAAAAACTCCCCGGCGCCTTCAATAATCTTCAAGGCAATGTTTCCGGTGAAGCCATCGCAGACGATGACATCGGCAGTCCCCATGAGGACCTCACGACCCTCGACGTTCCCGATGAAGTTCAGAGACTGCTCCTCTTCAAGCCCCCTGAAGGCCTCTCGAGTCAGTTCGTTCCCCTTGCTCTCCTCCTCCCCGATACTCAGGAGACCGACGGTAGGCGATAGCTTCCCCATGATTTGACGCGCATAGACATCCCCCATAATAGCAAACTGCAGGAGATGCCGCGCTTTACAATCAGCATTAGCGCCGACATCCAACACGAGCGACTGACCTTTGAGCGTTGGAACGATGAGAGCGATGGCAGGACGCTCAACGCCGGGAAGCGGACCCAAGGTGATCAGCGCGGTGGCCATTACTGCCCCCGTATTCCCGGCGCTGATAAAGGCATCGGCCTCCCCACTCTTCACCAACTCCAGGCCGACCCGGATTGACGACTGCTTCTTCTTTCGCAAGGCGGCAGAGGGGGACTCTTGCATCCCGACCGTCTCGGGGGCGTGTCGGATCGCAATGCTAAGACCGTTCGTGGCGTGCTGCTTCAGTCTCTGACTGATTTCATCTTCGTTCCCGACCAGCAGCACGGAAAGGTTAAACTCACGGGCGGCAGCTACTGCGCCCTCAACGGTGACGATGGGGCCTTGGTCGCCGCCCATTGCGTCAAGGGCTATACGAGTTCCCATACCTGTTTGCCCATCGGGAGCGGGAGGCTAGACTTCCTCCCGCTTCACAACCTCCCGGCCCCGATAATAGCCACAAGCGGAACAGGCACGATGAGGCAACTTCCGCTCATGGCAGTTGGGGCACTCACTAAGCGCAGGCGTGGAGAGGGCGTCATGGGAGCGCCGTTTTCGTGTCCGGGCATTGCTGTGACGACGTTTCGGAAGGGGCATCGTTCATCCTCCTGGAGTTCAGTGGCTAGGATAAATGTTGAAGGGGAAGAAGCCTTGGATCGTTTTCCTGAACGCGGCACTGGCACGAGCTCTCGTTCAGGTTGATTCCACAACGGGGACATAGGCCGCGGCACTCAGCCCGGCACAGAGGCTGAAGCGGCAGGTTCAGCAAGACATTCTCGCGCAACAGCCGAGACAGATCAAGACGATCACCTTGCATCACATCGACATCCATCTCAGCAGCGCTGAGTTCGCTCTCCTCGGCGCGAAAGGCTTCGCTGGCTCCGGCATACAGAATCGTAAACTGATCAGAGACGGGAACAGAAACCGGCTCGGAGCATCGGCTGCACATCACGACTGCCGTTGTCGTGAAGGTGCCGTTCGCGAGGACGCCGTTGCCCTTTCGCTCCAGATGGAATACGGCCTCAACCGGGGCGAGTGAAAGCCATAATCCTTCAACTCCCTCCCAGCGAGGTTCTTCATGCACTTCAAGATCTAACCCTTCTGGAGGAATCTGTGATCGATCCACCAGCATGGCAAATACTCCCTCAAAGCCAGTCGCATTTTACAAGGGGAGCACTTCCAAGTCAAGGAATTTCCCGACAGAATAGCCGTCGATTCCAGTTCACGCCAACAATGTTTCCCCCCTCCCGACCACGGGAAGAATCTCCAATCGACAGAAAAAGTACGGGATTTCAACGGCCGCTGATGCCGCCGAGTCGGAGCCGTGCACAACGTTCTTCTCAATGCTGGCGGCAAAGTTTCGCCGCAATGTCCCCTCGGCGGCTTTGAGCGGATCAGTAGCGCCCATCAGCGTCCGAACGCGTCGTATCGCCTCTTCCCCCTCGAGGACCATCGCCACACAAGGACCAGAAGTCATGAAACGCGTCAGGCTGTCAAAGAATGGCTGGTGCTGATGCACCTGATAGAACCCCTCAGCCTCTTTCTGCTCCAGCCATACCATCTTCAGCCCACAGACCACCAGCCCTTCCGCCTCAAATCGTCGGATCACCTCACCGATAAGACCCCTCGCTACAGCATCCGGTTTTACAATAGCTAAGGTCTGTTCCATGCTTTCACTCCTTGGTTAAAAGCTGTCAGCCATCAGCTGAGGGCTTCTTTTACAGCGACTCCGATCTCCGCCGGGCTTTGCACCATTGCGATACCGGCGCGCCGCATGGCAGAGATCTTCTCTGTTGCCGTTCCTTTCCCGCCAGAGATGATCGCCCCCGCATGGCCCATGCGTCGCTCGGCAGGGGCGGCAAGCCCAGCGATGTACCCGATAACCGGTTTAGACACGTGACGCTCAACGAATGCTGCCGCCTCCTCTTCAGCAATACCCCCGATTTCGCCGATTATAAGAATCGCCTCGGTCGCCGCATCGCTTTCAAACAGCGCCAGGCAATCGACGAAGGTGGTACCGATAATCGGATCCCCACCGATCCCGATGCAGGTGGACTGGCCAAGATCCAGACGCGTAAGCTGATTCACCGCCTCATAGGTCAGCGTACCACTCCTTGAGATCACACCGATCTGCCCACGCTTGTGGATGTGTCCGGGCATGATCCCGACCTTGGCCTTGCCAGGAGAGATAATCCCTGGACAGTTCGGGCCAATCAAGCGAGTTCGAGACCCATGGAGGACGCGGGCCACCCGCACCATATCCAAGATCGGGATCCCCTCCGTAATACACACTACCAGCGGGACCTCCCCATCGATCGCCTCCAGAATAGCATCGGCGGCAAAGGCAGCCGGGACAAAGATCAAGGCGGTATTGGCACCCTCCTTATCTACGGCCTCTCGCACTGTGTCAAAAACTGGAATCCCCTCGTGACGTACCCCTCCTTTACCTGGGGTGACACCTGCAACCACGCTGGTTCCGTAGTCACGGCACGCCAGGGCGTGAAAGGTGCCTTCCTTCCCGGTAATGCCCTGCACCACCACGCGAGTATTCTTATCTACCAGAATGCTCATGGTTTTTAAAGCTGTCAGCCATCAGCTTTCAGCCTTTTGTTGTCTGGCGGCCTTTACCGCCTTTTCCGCCGCTTCCTGCATCCCATCCGCCGTAATGAACTTTAAGCCGGACTCAACAAGCATGCGCTTGCCTTGGTCCACATTGGTCCCTTCCATCCGGACCACGATCGGCAATGTCACCTGGAGGGAACGAACCGCATGAATTACTCCCTCCGCTAACCGGTCACACCTGAGGATCCCCCCGAAGATGTTGATAAGCACTACGTTCACAGACTGATCCGAGATCAGGATGCGAAACGCATGCTGGATCTGCTCGGCGCTGGCGCCTCCGCCGACGTCGAGAAAGTTGGCCGGCTCACCGCCGACCAGCTTGACCAAATCCATAGTCGCCATGGCCAAGCCGGCACCGTTGACCATGCATCCCACGGTACCATCCAGCTTGATGTAGTTCAGCCCGAACCTTGAGGCCTCAACTTCGAGAGGTAACTCCTCGTCCAGATCGCGGAGTTCCGCCAGATCAGAGTGACGAAAAAGGGCATTGTCATCGATATTCAGCTTGGCATCCAGGGCCAAGAGACGACCCTCAGCAGTGACCACCAGGGGATTGATCTCGACCAACGAACAGTCTTTCTCCTGAAAGAGTCGATACATGGCCGGAAATAGCTTGGCGGCTAAATTCTTCACCGGCTGCTGCAGCGCGAACGCCAAAGCAAGCCGACGGATGTGGAAGGGCTGAAGCTGCGTGGCCGGATCCACTGCAACCCGAACAATCCTCTCCGGATAGTTCGCCGCGATCTCCTCAATCTCAACTCCGCCGGTTCCGCTGGCCATGATCACGGGCCCTGCCGCCCTGCGATCCAGGACGATCCCAGCATAGAGCTCGCGACCGACGGTTACCTGTTCCTCCACCAGAATCCTCTTGACCACCCTCCCTTCAGGGCCGGTCTGATGAGTAACCAGACGGGAGCCAATGAGCCGCTTCGCCGCAGCCTCTGCCTCCTGCGGTGAAGATACCGGCACGACCCCACCAGCCTTGCCACGACCGCCTGCGTGAATCTGGGCCTTCAGCACAGCGGTACCGCCAAGCCGCTCGACAGCACGCCCCGCCTCTACGGGCGTCGTGACCACCTCCCCCTTTGGAACGGGCACCCCGTAGACGCCAAGAATCGCCTTCGCCTGAAACTCATGGATCTTCATGGTTTAGCTTCGATGCAACCCCTTGAGGTGGGGATCGGATTCCTTTCTCGAATATGGAAAGCCCTGAATCTTAACCTTCTATTGGTCTGGTGGGATCGCTGGCGCAGCTCCCCATCCCACAAGACAAAAAAGTGAGCAGGTTGTCCTTTGAGAGGCTGAATCGGTATCATGGTATCAACACCCTTGTCAAGCCCAAATAGATTCTCGGAAGTAACTGAAGATTCCGCCTCAACCTCCCGTCGTGAAAATCGCAACGCCACCCACGCAGACGGCTCCTTGGGAGTAATTCCATAGCTACGCACAGTTCTTGGCGTGTTGGCAGAGTGTCAGTAGATTCTGTCAAAGTCGGATTCCACCCGACAGAGGTCAAAAGGATCGCTCCGAGAGGGACAGAAGTGGCGGCAGACTGAGCTTGAAGATGCGCTTCAGACGCCTCGACTGAGTGGCGTGGTGCGCGAATACATATCGAGAGGATTCGAAACCTGAATCACTTCACGTGAGGGGAGGATCAGGCAGGTCAGCTTGTTACCATAGACACAGGCTGTATCGATACCGATCCGGTCGTCGTCCATTAGAACTTCTCGCATTGGCGTATGGCCGAAAACAACTGTTTTAGGGTACCGACCTGAATACGCGTAGAACTCCTCGCGAATCCAGAGGAGGTCGCTTTCGTCTTGCTCCTGCACCGGAATTCCAGGCCTGATGCCGGCATGGACAAAGAGATAGTCCTGCGTCTCATGGTACGGTCTTAAGCGTTCCAGGAATGCCAGGTGGGCGGCAGGGATCCGGCTGAGCCCACCGTAGCTCTCTACCGTCGCAATCCCGCCGTTATATAGAAACAGCGCCCGCTCTTTTCCCTGAAGAAAATCAAGAAACATACGCTCATGATTGCCCATGAGGAAGGTGTACCGTCCACGAAGGGTCAGCAGATAATCAATGACCCCCTTTGAATCCGGTCCCCGATCAACGTAATCTCCCAGGAAGACCAGTTCGTCCGCCTCGGACAGACGGAGCTGAGCGATGAGGCGGCGCAACGGCTCCAGACACCCGTGAATATCGCCGATGACATAGATCATGTGTAACTACTGTAGAGAGATTAAAAACTGAAGGCTTTTAGAGGTAAGGCAGTGATCATGCAAAACTTCTGGCATTTGAGTTGGCGCTGATGAAGTCGCAATTTGTCGAAGCGTTTGGGCTTCTTGCCCACTGAGAAGTCCTCTCTGGTAGAGCCAAAGATCGTCGAAACCAAAAAGGTCTTGAATAGCTTGATTCGTTCCTTGCAAGATAATGTATAGCCTTCAGTCTTCAGTCTAAACGCCTAGGGTAGTTACGATCATGTCTCAACGCCTACCAGTGAACAGTCTCCGAGTGGCATTCTGTTGAATCTGGGGCTGAGTGGCTGATTGCTGATCGCTGAGGGCTGGGTACACTATTTATGGCCGATGGTGTCCAGGACGCGAGCAATCTCTTCCTTGACGTGAGTGTTGATCTTGAGCCGCGCGAGAATATCCGGATGGTGTTCAGCCAGGTATTGAATCATGGCGATTCCGTCGAGCGAGGAGCCGTGTGGCTGGCTGTCGAGAATCCAGTCGCTGAGGGCATCCTTATGCGACCGGCGTGTACTCGGATCAGAATACAAGATATCTAAGATGTCCTGAGCCAATGACTTGCGCATTACGCCACCTTTATTTTATCCTGAATACTAATTGTAATATAACACCTCCTCATCCACTTCACAAGCAAGAAACCTCACTGGGGCCAGAGAAAAGATCGCGCCGTATTACAATGGGATGAGCGTCGAATACCAGAGGAATCGCCCCAGAAACTCCCCAATTGCGCCGGTGACAATCGCGATGTAAAAGAAACCGGTTGCAGACTGGACGTTTGGGATACGTAAGGTGTCCCAGATGACACACGCTACAACGAACGAGCCAAGAATCCCGACAACCACACGACCAAGAAACACCGCCAGGTATGAGGTCGAGAGAAGCTCGATCCTGGCCACGGCATCGGCCCCGCCAAACAGGTAGAGCGATCCAAGAGTCACGAGCAACAACAGGCCCTGCAGCGCGGTGGATAGTATAAAGAGAATGGCCAGGCGGCGGATCAACGCCACTGGTAGCTTAGGGTCTCTGAGATAGTGGTGCCCGAGTAACATGCCGATCAAGGCTGAGCCCAGGAGAAGAGCTGACGCAAGGGTGGTGACGATCTGGGCGGCTATCTCAGGCAAGGTTGGCAATTCTTTTGTAAGTAATAGTGGTAGGATAGAGATCTCTCCCGCTCCAACCAGCAGGCTCAACCACAGCATCCGCCTCGGCCATCGCCCATCCGGAATCCAGAGTGATCCCGTATAGAACAGGAGCAGAATGAAAAAGATCATTGAAGCCGGTGTTGGGCCGATCCAGATCTCCACGCCAAACACGCTCACCAAGGTCAGGGCGCAGGTCTGAAGAAAGCTCCGCCTGATCATGGGTGAATGCAGGAGACTCAGGCAGAACAGGCTTCCGACTGCCAGTTCTTGTACCGCCTGAAAGGCTGGGAGGGCAAGATGCGCCATCAGTCGATCTCAAACTCGCTAATCTCTTTTGGGAAGTTGGTCAGGTTTCGGCATCCAGCCTTCGTGACGACCACGAGGTCTTCAATTCGAATGGCCCCGACATCGGAATAATAGAGCCCGGGCTCAACTGTGACCACATAGCCGCTTCTCAGGACTTCACCTGTCTTGCTGATACGAGGGGGTTCATGGATATCGAGGCCAACCCCGTGACCGGTGCCGTGGAAAAACCCTTGCATCCGACCGCCTACCATACCGGTAGTGAAGCCGTCTTTTTCCAGCACCGCATTCACTTCAGCGTGAATGGTCTTTCCGTCGGCTCCATCCCTAATTAACTCTATCCCGCGTTCCTGGGCATTGAGGACCGCCCTGTACATCGCCAGAAGTTTCGGCGATGCCTTCCCCTTCACGACGGTGCGGCTCATGTCGGCAAAGTAGCGGCTACGCTCAGACCTCGGAAAGACGTCGATCACGATCGACTCGTTGGCCCTGATGGGCCCATTTCCATGATGGTGGGGATCGACTCCCTGCAGGCCGGGCGCCACAATCGTATGTTGGGCCACGCACTCGTGTTCCATCAACTTCACATGCATGATCTTCCTGAGCCCTTCGGCGGTCAACTGCTCGCCATCGAGGTACAGGAGCCCGTCACCCTCCACCTTGGCTGCCCGAACCGCTGAGATCGCCGCGCCTACGGCCTCTTCGGTGACGCGCTGGGTCTGGGCAATCGCCTTAATCTCTTCTTCACTCTTTACCAGCCGCGCCTCAAAGAACGGCTCACGTTTTACGGCGAGCGTGTAGCCCTTCGCCCGCAGACCATCGGCGTGCGCGACGCCGAAGTTGCCGGGAACCAGCAGATGACGCGCGCCTCGCTCCCGCAGCACGAGGTCCAGGACATCCAGTAAGAATGGTGCGTCGGCGCCCTTTTCCCTCGCCCTGCGCTCATACGCGCTATAGGATAAGACTGTATCTACCCTCGCCTGGCTTCTGGCCCGGTCCATCTCCAGGTCGCTCATTACGACGATCTTTTCTGCGCCTGCCTGGACGAAGATAAATGGGTCCGGTGCGGCAAAGCGGGTCGCATAGTACAGGTTCGCATCGATCTCGCTAACTGCGATCATGACCGTCGCGTCACATCCGGTCAGCTCTTCCATCGCACACGTCCCTTCAATCAGCCAGGATCACCTTACCCATTCCAATCGCGGCCAGCAGCCCCACCGTCCACACCCAGGGGAACGCGCCGGTATGGTACCAGGCCACGACCGGATAGGCCAGGGTCGAGATCGGCAGCAACGCGATGGCCCCGAGCATGCCCCTGACCCCCCACACATCTTCGTAACCCGTCAGCATGAAAGCAAAGAGGATAAGCAGCAGCGCCACCCAGGCGAAGCCATAGCAGCCCCCCCAGAAGGTTGGACCCCTCGATTTTGCGCTCGTCATGTCAGCGATGATGCCTCCCTCCCGTCAGGATGGCTCACGGACAATCGGCCAGTTCACCAAGACGCGACGAGATATTCATTGAGCAGAACTTCGGGCCGCACATCGAACAGAACTCGGCGCGTTTGAACGCCTCGATCGGCAGGCTCTCATCGTGCATCGTGCGCGCCGTCTCGGGGTCGAGCGCCAGCGCAAACTGAGTGTCCCAGTCGAAGTTGAACCTGGCGCGGGAAAGCGTATCGTCGCGGTCGCGCGCGCCTTTCCGGCCTCTAGCAATATCGGCTGCATGGGCGGCAATCTTGTACGCGATACATCCCTGCTTCACATCCTCCGGCGTGGGTAAGCCGAGGTGCTCCTTCGGTGTCACATAGCAGAGCAGCGAGGTACCGTGCCAGCCGGCAATGGCTGCGCCGATCGCCGACGTGATGTGATCGTACCCTGGCGCGATGTCGGTCACCAGCGGGCCCAGCGTGTAAAACGGCGCCTCCTGACAGATCTCCTGCTCCATCCGTACGTTCATCTCGATCTGATCCATCGGAACGTGTCCAGGTCCTTCGATCATCACCTGGACATCGTGGGCCCATGCCACCTTCGTCAGCTCGCCCAATGTCCGAAGCTCGGCGAACTGGGCCGCATCGGAGGCATCTGCGGTACAACCCGGCCTCAACCCATCGCCCAGACTGAAGCTGACGTCATATTTTCGGAAGATATGGCAGAGCGTTCCAAAATGGGTGTACAGGGGATTCTGCGCGTTATGAGCAAGCATCCATCTCGCCATAAGGGCGCCGCCTCGGCTGACGATTCCGGTGATCCGGGACTGCACGAGCGGCAGGTGCTCGCGCAAGACACCGGCATGAATCGTCATATAGTCCACGCCCTGCTTAGCCTGGTGCGCAATCATGTCGATCATATCGTCAGCGGTCAGCTCTTCTACCGAAGTGACGCCCGCGACCGCCTGATAGAGAGGGACCGTACCGACCGGCACCGGGCTGGCCGCAATCATTGCGTGGCGGATGTCGTCGATGTTGCCGCCCGTGCTCAAGTCCATGACCGTATCGGCCCCGTACTGTATAGCCAGCTTCAGCTTTTGCAACTCCCCATCGATGTCGGAGGTCAGGGCGGAATTGCCGATGTTGGCGTTAATCTTGACAGTGGCTACCGTCCCGATCCCCATCGGCTCGAGACTTCTGTGATGAATATTACAGGGAATAATCAGTCGGCCACGGGCCACCTCGGTCCGGATGACCTCAGCATCGAGGCCTTCCCGCTCGGCAACGTAGGTCATTTCCGGAGTGATTACCCCTTTGCGGGCGTAGTGCATCTGCGTGACGCAGTCCCCATTGCCGTGAGTAGTCCGTGTGACCATATGAGGCTCCTCCTCAGAAAAGCAAAAACGCCGGCAAGACACCGCCAGCGTTACACTTCAACCTTTTCAGGACGCTCCCTACGCTGGCATGACCCAGATCAGGTCCGACGGTCGGCGACGGTTTCAGTCGCCCTCTCAGCCTGCTTGCCGCAGACTCCCGTACTCGCTTCCTATTATGTTTTAATCTACCCCCAATCCACAGGGGTGTCAAGAATACGACACACACCCGTAAGAGTGTGAACGGAGTCACGCCGTCTCAGTAACCATTCAGGTGTTTAGGCTGAAGACTAAAGGCTGAAGGCTCTGAACAATTTCGCAAGGTACGAGGCGCGCTCTTCAAGACTTTTTCGGATTTGGTATGATCATGTACGACTTACTCCTAAAAGTCTTCAGCCTTCAGTCTATCTACCTGAGTAGTTATCTGTCTCATCACTATCGAATGTCGCCAGGGTGCGGGGCTTCTGATCAACCGGCTGCAGTTCCTGAATCTCCTTCTTGCCGCCGGCTCCCAGCGTCTGGAACTTTCGAGCGGTGGGGAGGACGCGACTCTCGAATGAGGCCACCGCGGCGTTATATGAATCTACGGCCTTGCCAATGGCCCCACCAACCTTGATGAGGTGTTCGGCCAGCGTCCCCATCCGGTCGGCGAGTTCCTGGCCCAGGGCACAGATGCGCTGGGCGCTCTCCGCCACAAGCTCCTGTCGCCATCCATAGGCGATGGCCCGGAGCAGGGCGATAAAGGTCGTGGGCGTGGCAATCACCACCTTCTTCGAGAGGGCAGATTCAACCAGAACCGGATCCTTCTCGGCGGCTGCGGCGAGAAAGGAATCGTTCGGGATGAAGAGTACGACGAACTCCGGAGCGGCCGCGAACTGATCCCAGTACTCTTTCGAGGCCAGCTTCACGACATGCTGGTTCACTTGGGCGGCATGCTTCAGGAGAGCCACTTCGCGATCCTCATCTGTTTTGGCTTCCAGCGCCTCGAGGAATCCGCCGAGTGGGACCTTGGAATCCACCACCACCTCGCGCCCGGCCGGTAGCTTGACGACCATATCGGGGCGGACGCGCCCTTCTTCGGTTGTTACGCTCTCCTGTTCCACAAAATCGCAGTGCGGCGACATCCCGGCAAGCTCGGCCGTTTTCCGAAGCGCAATCTCTCCCCACCGGCCGCGAACCTGTGGGGACCGCAGCGCGTTGACCAGCTTGGCGGTCTCACTCTGAAGGGTTGTCTGACCCAGCGCGACTGCGCGCAGTTGTTCCCCCACCGTACTGTACTCTCTGAGGCGTTTGTCTTCGAGCGCTTTTGTCTCTTGCTGATAGACGGAGAGGGTTGCGCTGAGGGGCTGAATGATCGCCTCGATCGCTTTTCTGCGCGTCTCCAGGTCAACAGTTGCTTCATCCTTCAGCGCCTTGAACTTCTCCTCGGCGAGAATGAGGAACCCCGTGTTGTTGCCGGCCAGCGCTTCGGCTGCAAGCGATTTGAATGTATCAGTCAACCTGGTCTTTGCATCTTCCAGGATGGCTTTCTGCTCCGCAAGGTTCTTTTCGGTCTCAACAACTCGGGTTTCGGCGGCGGTCCTGGTCGTCTCGGCCTGTCGTAAATCCTCCCGGAGGATCTCGAAGTCCTCTTTAGCCGAAGCGAGCTGACTGCGAATCTCCTCGACCCGCGCCTCTGCAGCAGCGGTTCGCGCCTCCTGATCTCGGAGGATAGAGCCTACTCCAGCCTTGGCCCGGGCCGCACTTATCACCCATCCAAGGACGGCTCCGATCACGAGCCCTAACAGCAGGGTCATCCATTCTGTCATGTTGAGTTCCTCAGAAAATGTCTATTACGTCTGTTGCGTTCATTGTGTCGAATGTCGAATGGACCGTTCTGATCGCGGTCCTTACCCTTTAATAACGCCCATGGGACATAGGCGGGCGACCATCTTGGAGAGACCGGCGCGGTGCACAACCCTCACCACTTGGGTCACATCCTTATACGCCTCTGGCATCTCCTCGGCCAGCGACTCCCGGCCCGATGCCTTGACGATGATCCCCTGATCTTCCAGCTCCCTGTGGATGGCGCGACCCTTGGCGACCCTGATGGCGGCATGTCGGCTCATGACCCTGCCGGCCCCATGGCAGGTACTCCCGAAGGTCTGCTCCATCGCGCCTGTGCCCACCAGCACAAATGAGGCGCGGCCCATGTCGCCTGGAATCAGCACAGGTTGGCCGATGGCCAGGTAGTGAGCCGGCAACTCCGGGTGCCTTGGTGGAAAGGCGCGTGTGGCGCCCTTGCGGTGGACCGCCAGCTTGAGCCGTCTGCCCTCGACCTCGTGTTCTTCGACCTTGACGATGTTGTGGGCGACATCATAGACCGTTGAGAGTCCCAATGTCCTGGGCGAGATACTCAAGACCTTCAGAAGCACCTCCTTCGCCCAGTGGGCCAGACACTGGCGATTATTCCAGGCAAAGTTGGCGGCGGCCCGCATCGCGCCCAGGTACGCCTTGGCCTCCCGCGACTTCCAAGGTGTGCAGGCGAGTTGCCGGTCTGGAAGCTCGATCCCATACTTGATGACCGCCCGTTCCATCTCGACCAGAGAATCTGTGCAAACCTGATGCCCAAGCCCTCTGGAGCCGGTGTGAATCATCACGGTCACTTGGCCCTCGAACAGACCGAGGACCTCGGCGGCCTGGGGATCGTAGATCTCGGCGACCGTCTGGACCTCAAGGAAATGATTGCCCGAGCCCAATGTCCCGAGCTGGCTACTCCCACGCTCAAACGCCTTATGGCTCACGGCATCCGGGTCAGCGTCCGGAAGACAGCCGCCCGATTCGATACAGGCAAGGTCCGCCGATTCTCCGTACCCCTGCTTGACGGCCCAGGCTGCGCCCTCGAGCAGCGGCGCCTCCATCTCCTTCCTGCTCAAGCGGATCCGGCCTCGCGAGCCGACCCCCGTCGGGATCTCATGAAAGAGGGCAAGGACTAACTCCTTCAGCCTTGGCCGCACCTGCTCCTTTGTCAGCTCCGTCCGAAGCAATCGGACCCCGCAGTTGATGTCATAGCCGACGGCACCGGGAGATACGACGCCATCCGTGATGTCGGTGGCCACCACCCCGCCAACCGGCAGGCCGTACCCCTGATGGATGTCAGGCATGGCGAAGGAGGCCTTAACGATCCCCGGCAGGAAGGCGCCGTTCGCCACCTGCTCCAGGGAGAGGTCTTTCATAATCGCCTCCATCAGGGCCTCATCGGCATAGATAATCCCTGGAACCCGCATCCCAGGCTTGTAGTCTCGCGGGAGCAGCCACCGATAGTCATCGAGCTTTTGTACAACCTTGCTCATATCCAATTCCTTGGGGTCTATCGGATCTATCGCGTCCGGTGAACAGGATGACACCTCGTCGCAGAAGAACCAGCGCGAGATTCGTGGACAGGGGATTACTCCAAAAGCTCATACCGTGTATTTCGACGTTTCGGAACGAAACCGGCATCGCGGATGTTTCGTCGGATCTCCTCAAGAGGCATGATCTGCCGCGTAACGGCCGTCTTCACGACATTCTCCTCAAGGACACTGCTCCCGAAATCATTCACGCCATACTGCAGCGAAAGCTGACCGATCTTCGGACCCATCGTCAGCCAGGCGGCCTGAATATGCTCCACATTGTCCAGCATGACCCTGGAGACGGCTACGGTTCGAAGATAACTATAGCCACTACCCGCGGTCCCCCCGAGCGCATCGCCATTCGGTTGATAGCTCCAGGGAATGAAGGCCGTAAAACCGCCGGTTCGATCTTGCAGCTCTCGAATCCTGACCAAATGCTCAACGCGCTGGGCCGACGTTTCGCCTACCCCATACATCATCGTGGCTGAGCTGGGTATTCCAAGACCGTGGGCGATCTGCATGAGGTTCAGCCAATCGGATGCGCTCTCCTTCAATGGCGAGACCCGCTGTCTCACCTCATCAACCAACAATTCGGCTCCCGCTCCCGGGATCGAGTCGAGGCCGGCTGCTTTGAGTCGCTTCAACGTTTCCTTGAGAGATAGCTTGGAACTATTCGATATATAACTGATTTCCACAGTGGAGAGTGCATGAAGATGAACCGGAAAACGGGCCTTGATTGAGGTGAGCAGATCCTCATAATAATCGATCTTCAGGCTGGGGTTCAGCCCCCCTTGCAGCAGAACCTCTGTCCCGCCAAGCTCGATCAGCTCCTCGATTTTCTGAAAGATCTCCTCCTTGGACAGGAGATACGCTTCCGGAGAGGTCGGCAGTCGATAGAAGGCGCAGAATGAACATTGGACCCAGCAGATGTTGGTATAGTTGACAGTGCGGCCGATGACATAGGTCACAACCGGCTCGGGATGCAAGCGCCAGCGCACGCAGTCAGCCATGGCGGACAGCTCCAGCAGCGTCGCCCGATCGAAGAGATCGACTCCATCATCGAAGCTGAGCCGCTCCCCCGTCTCGACCTTCTCGGCAATTGCTTCGATCCTACCGTTCGATTCAGCCACGTCTAAGATTCCTCAACCTCACTATGATCTAGTGTTTCATTACGAAAGTCCGTGCACATAGGATCGGGGCGGCGGTCGGATGTAGCGTGCAGTCAGGCCCCGACGTGTACGACCTGACCAGGTCGGATCGTATCGAGAACACGCAGCACATCGGGCATCTTTGGCCGCAGGTCGTTAATGTCGCTGCTCGGCGCCCTGACAATCACCAGCGCCAGATCAAGCCCCTGAAAGTTCTGTTGATGCGGGATGCTTTGGTCTACGGTCAGAAGTACGTCGAATGCACCAGCCGCAAGACTGAGGAGGGCACCATTTCTCGTGCCGGACCAACCCATCTCAGCCACCGTCTTTACATCGTGCCCGACTAACTCGCTTCGAAGCTTGCGGGGGACACACTCGTCAAGCAGCACGCGCACTGGAACCTACCACCGACTGGATGCCCTCTTCCAGCACAGCCACCGCTTGCTCTCGAGTCACCGTCGGGAAGTCGTCGAGAAAGTCGTCCAGTCGATGTCCGCCCTCCAGGTAGTCCAGAAGCGCTTTCACAGGCACGCGAGTTCCAACGAAGACGGGCGTCCCTCCGAGTATCTCAGGATCACTGTGAACAACGGTACGTCTCTGCGGCATGATATATCCTCCAATTATTCACAACGAACTTACTCGTAATCTCCCACGTATGGCCCAATTTGACACCTTTCCCTCGAATCGTCAAGTCGGCAAGCCGTGGGGAAGGAACTCTATTGGGAATGAACAACCTTGCAGCAAGCTGCGGGGTATCGTCTTCTATTCCGACCCGTCATTCCGTGCTTGACACGGAATCCAGTCTGACCCTTGTATCTTTACAGTAACGTCATGAACAGGTATAGAGTCATGGCGCGCCTCCTGTCGAAGTGGTTCAATCTTCTGAGGTGGGTTACGCTCGTCGAAGAAGCTTGCGATGATTATTCCGAAGAATCGCGAAATCTCCGGCATCTTTGATGATTTCCTTTCCTCCCTCTTAGAGTCGAACGTGAGCGATGAGCCGCGGCGCTTCACGGCGATAGGCACCGACGGCTCCATCGCGTGTTAGGTGCCGTGTTGAGCTAAATGTTTCCAAATCTCGTCGATCGACACCACAAATGTCTCGGTCTTGACCTCGGAGTCTTGCGGCAGTCCAATCGATAACATTCCAAGCACCTGACCAGTCCGGTTGTCGACGACGGGACCACCAGACATTCCGACCCGGCTTCCGAAGCCCAATTCAAACCCTCGGACTCCGCGCAACTTGATATCGTTCGCGTTCACGTTAAAAGTGACTGATCGCTTCACGAGGCCCTTTACGTCCGTCATCGCCCCCGTCAGATTCGCGGATCGAATTACCAGTTCAGATCCCTGCCAGTCCGCCTGAACGGAAGGCATAGAGTTACCAACGTGACCGACCCCTAAGACCTCCATTCCGTTAACAACGGCTCCCAGTAGCGGCTCGTACGTTTGAGCTTGTGGCACTCGATCTCGAAACCTGATTATGGTGGAATCAATCTCTGGATGTAGTGAGGCAGAATCTTCTCGAATCTTCAGGATTGATCCACTCCTGCAGAGAAGCCACACTGACGCATACCGAAAGCCGCCATTCGGTCTGAACGTTTCATTATTCAGAACATGATACGCGGTGACGGCCGTCTGGCCGTTGACGAAGAATCCTGTGCCACAGATTCCGCCGATGAGCGAGGAGTCGCCCGGCGCGTTGTACGAGAGTTTGAGTATTGCGAACGCCATTGACTCGCTCAGGCACCTAACAGTGGTTATATGGATCCGCGTAACACCCTCAACATCTTTCAAGTGCCGTATAAGACGCCTGTGAAAAAGACTTCACTTCAGTATCGTAGGTCGGGTTAGCGCAGCGTAACCCGACAATCCGATTCATCACTCATGCCCCACTTCCTCGAAATCAACCGCACCCTGTCCCCACTCTGAGGGATACATCCCAGCCGTAACATACCGACGAAGGCTGGAATACGGCCACTCTATCGCCGATGACGCCAGCCCGTGTTTGACCGGGTTGAAATGAATGCTCGCCGGTATCGCAATGCTTCGTCGGGTTACGCTACGCTAACCCGACCTACTCGACTACCCCCTCACCTTGTTTCAATTTCCGAAGTGGCGAGAGGAATATGAGTAACGGGGTTGTAGAGCGCGTCGCGTTCGATGGGCTGGCGGCCGGTCTCGCGGATCATGGCGAGAAGCTGGTCATGACGGAGTTCCTGATGATGGGAGTTATCGCCCAGGGCGTGCGTAATTTCATAATGCGTGACTGTCCCGTCGAGGTCGTCGGCCCCGTACCAGAGCGCCAACTGCGCCACCGCCGGCGTGGTCATGATCCAGAACGCCTTGATGTGAGGCATATTATCGAGGAGCAGACGGGCGATGGCGATCTCGCGCAGATCGGCATACCCGGTCGTGATCGGCAGGTGACTGAGATCGGTGCCGGCCGGATCGAATGCCAGCGGGACAAAGCACATGAAGCCGCCCGTTTCGTCCTGCAACTCGCGAATATGAAGTAGGTGCGTGACCTTTTCCTCTACTGTCTCAATGTGACCGTAGAGCATCGTGACGTTTGAGCGGATGCCAGCCCGATGCACGGCCCTGGTCACGTCGAACCAACCTTCATTGTCCAGTTTGGCCCTGAACAGCTCCTCGTGGACGCGGTCGCTGAACACCTCTGCTCCACCGCCAGGACAACAATCCAGCCCTGCCGCCCTCAGGTCAGCCAGCACCTCCTCCAACGGCTTATCGGCTACCCGCTGGATCTGTGCCAGCTCGATCATGGTGAACGCCTTGACCTGGACGCCGGGTCTGGCATCCTTCACTGCCCTAACGACGTCCAGATAGTACTGGTATGGCAGCTTCGGATTGATCCCGGCGACAATGTGGATCTCACGGATGGGAACCTCGTCATGCATGCGGGCCCGATCCTGGATATCCTGGATGCTCAGCACATATCCTCGTGGGTCGCTGGGCGGGGCATAAAACGAGCAAAACTTGCAGCCCTTGTTGCAGATGTTTGTGTAGTTAATGTGCAGGTTGCGAACGAAATAGGTCAGGTTCCCGTTCATGCGCTCCCGGACCAGGTTGGCGAGGAACGCTACCGAGGTCAGGTCGCGCGTCTGATAGAGCGCTAGCCCGTCACAGAAGTCCAAGCGGATGCCGTGCAGTATCTTTTGATACACCTTGTCCAAGCCCGAAACTGCCAACCTGGACTCCATCAGGCGGCTCATCGGCTCGGTTTCTCTCTGGACCCTACGCCCCCACTTGCCTGCTGCGCATCCAGGGCGTCGATCTGTTTGAGGATGGCAATAGCTCTCAGTTCATAACTATGGCGGGCTTGCTGATAATCGTCTAGAGCCAGATTACCGGCCTGGTGATCGAATTCGAGTTCCTTGATTGCGGCATATACCATCTCCTTCTCGGCCAGGAGTTCCTGCAACTCGGTCTGTTCTGACCTCGATGGAGATCCTTCAGATGATCTGAAGAATGGAATGAGCACCGGCAAGAGGGCGAGAAAAACAAGCAGGATGGCAATCAGAATTTCCACGTCGTCAGCGTTCCGATTCCTTAAGTTCCGCTTCGAGCCGACTGGCGTAGCGGGGATCAAGGGGGCGCGAGGCATCCGCATTTGGCCCGTGACCCCTCTTAATCGCGCGACGAATCGTGAGAACGATGATGCCAGCTCCGCCCAGGATGGCGACGAATGGCAGCAGCCACGCCAGCCAGTTGAACCCCCGGCGCGTGGGCGCGAGCAAAATCCACTCGCCATAGCGACTGACGAAGTAGCCTCGGACCTGCTCCGGGCTCTCACCGTTCTTGAGTTTCTCGATGATTATCTCGCGCATCTGGATCGCCATCTCTGAGGGCGAGTCGGCTACCGAGAGATTCTGGCACACCGGGCAGCGCAGCTCTGCGGCTAACTCGTGGGTTTGCTTTTCGAGACTGCCGGCGAGTATGGCGGATGGCCACGTCCCCGGCAGGACCATCAGTAACAGTAGGCACACTACCAGGGGCCGCTTTCCACTACTCATATTCTGCATGTGCAACCCTACACCCTGTGCTTTCAGAGCATCTCCTCGATCTTCGCCTTCAGTAACTTCGCGTCGAGAGCTCCGACGTGCTTGTAATGAATCGTGCCGTCCTTCCTGATGAAGAAGGTTTCCGGCACGCCATAGACGCCATAGTCAATGGTGATCTTTCCCTGCAGATCAGGACCGTTTGGAAAGCTGAGTTTGTGCCGCTCGATGAACGCCTTCGCATCGGTATCCCGGTCCTGGATATCCACCCCGATGACCGTTACCCCTTGATCCCGGTAGATTTGCCAGGCGGCCTCCAGGTGTGGCGCTTCTTCGTAGCACGCTGGGAAGCACCAGGAGGCCCAAAAGTTCAGGACTACAGGTTTCCCACGGAGCGCCTCCAGGCTTTTACTGCTCCCATCAAACATGGACAGGGCGAATGGGGGAGCTTGGCGCCCCACCAGCGGCGATGGCACCTCCCTCGGGTTGGTCTTGAAGCCGTAAGCCAGGAGCAGGAGGAGCGGGATAATACTGAGCAGCAGGCTTAGCTTCTTCCAGGTTGCCATGCCATATGCTCCCTCGCCTGATCTGTCGCAACAGCCCGTCGTCGGTCGGGCCAGATCGCGATCAGCGAACCCAGGACCATCACCCAGCCGCCAAACCAGATCCACATCACCAGCGGGCGAACCAACGCCTTCACGGTGGCAGTGGTTCCATCCTGCGCAAACGACGAGAGAACCAGATAGAGATCCTCTCGTAGCGTCGAGCGAACATCGACCGTGCCGATCGGCTGCTGCTCAGCCGGATAGAACCGCTTGGCAGGCCGCATCTCGGCCACCTTGTGGTTCGAGTTGAAGATCGTAAAGTTCCCCTGCACCACAAAGCGTTGCGGTTCTTGCCAGGCGCTGAGGTCGTCGAATCGGACCTGGTACCGACCAAGCTGGAGCGATTCGCCTTGCCTCAGGGTGACCTCCTGCTCCAGCTTGAAGACCGACGAGGCGGTAATACCGATCACGACGAAGGTGACTCCCAGATGGACGATGAAGCCGCCATAGCGCCGTCGGTTCCGGCTGGTGAGTTTCGAGAGCGCGGTCAGATACCCCTCTCCTGTGTTTCGGCGCCGTGTCCTGGCGCCACGGACAAACTCCTGCATCACGGTGATGGCGGCAAACAGACTGAGACCAAAGGCCAGAAGTGGATACAGCCCCCGTACTCCAAGCAACCAGCAGATGCCCGCGCCCAGGATGGCGAGACACAAGGGACCGGCAAAGGTCCGGCGCAGGCTTTCGAGCGAGGCGTGTCGCCAGGCGATCAGCGGCCCGACGGCCATCAGGAAGATCAGGCCCAAGCCGATGGGGACGTTCACCGTGTTGAAGAACGGCTCGCCCACGCTGACCTTGACCCCGCGAACCGCCTCGGACAGGAGGGGAAACAGGGTGCCAAGCAGGACCGCAAACGCAAACCCCAGGAGCAACAGATTGTTCACCAGGAAGGTGCTCTCACGCGACACCAACGAGTCGAGATCACCCTCTGCCTGTAACTTATCGCTTCGATACACCAGGAGACTGAAGGAGGTCAATAGGATCAGACCAATGAAGGCCAGGAACAACGGCCCGACGGCCGAGTCAGAGAAGGCATGAACAGACGAGAGGATGCCGCTTCGCGTGAGAAAGGTGCCGAAGATGGTCAGCGCAAAGGTGATGATGATCAGCGCCACGTTCCAGAACTTCAGCATCTTTCGTCGCTCCTGGACCATGATCGAATGGAGAAATGCCGTGCCGGTAAGCCAGGGCAGCAGTGAGGCGTTCTCTACCGGATCCCAGGCCCAGTAGCCGCCCCATCCCAACACCTCATAGGACCACCGTCCCCCGACGATGATGCCGACCGTCAGGAAGGCCCAGGCCACGATCGACCAGCGGCGCACGGTTCTGATCCATGCCTCACCGAGCCGACCGGTGATCAGGGCGGCCATACCGAAGGCATACGGAATGGACCAGCCAACATAGCCGGCGTACAGGCCGGGCGGGTGCACCGCCATCAAGGGATGGTTTTGCAGGAGCGGATTCGGTCCGCGCCCGTCAGCCGGCGCCGGCAGCACCGTAGTAAAGGGATCGGCCGGAAAGGCTACCAGCAGGAGGAAAAACGCCGAGATGCACAGCAGGATAGCCGTCACGTACGGGGTCAATTCACCCTGCCGCTTTCTCTCGATGATCACCGTGAGCAGGCTCATCAGGGCCAACAGCCAGACCCAGAGTAAAATTGAGCCCTCGAGCGCTCCCCACAGCGCAATGATCGTGTAGAACAGCGGTGTATCGAGGCTGGCATTCCTGGCAACGTATTGAAGGCTGAAATCGTGGCCGACCAGCCCAGCCTCCATCAGCAGGACGGCGAAGGTGCAGAGGCCAAATACCGAGACAACCGCCCCTTGTCCGCTCTCGATCAGGGCCGGCCGACGTCGCCGCGCTCCCAGGACGGACACGAACACGCCGTAGACCGTGATGGCGAGGGCCAACCAAATACTAAACCGGCCAAGCGTAGAAATCATGGTTGTGTGCCCTGTGGTTGCACTAATGTTCGGTGGATATGCTCGGTCGGAGTCTGCCCCTTCTCCGGGGGCTTGTACTCCTCGGAATGCTTCGCCATAATCATGCTTGACTGAAACGGACCACCCTTCACGCACTTCCCCTCGACAACCGCGCCCGCGCCCTCTTTAAAGAGGTCGGGTGGGGAGCCCGTGTGCTCGACCGGCACCTCTTCCTTCCCGTCGGTCAGACGAAACGTGAGCTTCAGTGTCTGCGGCTCCCAGTGGAGCGAGCCGGGCACCACCATCCCGCCGAGGCGGAACGATCGATCAGAGACCGCCCCGCCTTTCGCCTTGAGCTCCGACGGCGTGATGTAATAGACGGTGGCCTCCTGAATCCCGCTGTTGATTAAGTATGCGAGGGCTGCCACCACGATACCTCCGCCCAACAGCAGTTTGGTCTTCTTCGTCATCGTGTCGTATCCTTCCGCTGCCGTCTGAGGGCATCACTCTGAGCGCTCACCGCCTTCTTGCGCCAGTGCAGCGATACGAGATAGACGAGTACACTGACAGCGGTGAGCAGATACCCGGCCAGAATATAAGACCATGGATTCACCCGAGTAATTCCATCTGCAGCCTGAACAGTTCCCGCCTCGCCCCCTCGACCTGAAGTCGCTTGACCAGCAGATAGCCATACAACAGCACGAAGGCGGCCAGGTTTGTATAGAGCGCCACCTGCATGTCCGGGGCCACCGTTGAGGGGCCGGGCCTGAGGATCGACGCGGGCTGGTGTAAGGTGCGCCACCACACGACCGACATGTGGATGATCGGAACATCGAGAAAGCCGATAATCCCAAGGACTGCGCAGAAGGTGGCCCCTCGTGACGGATCATCGACCAGCGCGCGAAGCATCAGATAGCCCAGGAACATCAAGAGCAGGATGGCGGTCGTGGTCAGCCGTGCGTCCCACGTCCACCAGGCCCCCCAGGTTGGTCGTCCCCATATTGAGCCGACCGCGATTGTCAGCGCAGTGAAGAGCACTCCGATCTCGGCGGACGAATGCGCGATGGCATCATGCTGCAGGCGACGTCGCCACAGATACAGGATACTCGCAATGAACACGACAAAGAAGGCCAGGTAGCTGACAAGGATCAGGGGGACATGCAGGTACATCAGCCGTTGCACGTCTCCCTGCACCGCATCAGCCGGTGCATAGACGAACGCAATGTAGAGCCCGATCACGAGGCCAATGACCGTCACGATGCCCAATGCCCGCTCACAACTCCGTCCGATCATCGCACCTTGCACCTTAAAAACAGGGTATAGGGTCTAGGGTTTAGGGTATGAACCATTATTCCTCAACCAGCAATTCGAATGTCAACAACGACCCCACAAGAAACAGCACATCAAACGCCGCCATCAGCTTGAGCCAGGGCATGGCGAGTTCGAATGCCTCACGTCGCAGCACGACCTCCGTTCCTCGTACAGCAGATAAAATCAAGGGAATCGTCATGGGGAACAGGAGGAACGGCAGCATGGCCTCCCGCGCCCTCAGGCCCGCCGTCATGGTGGACATCAGCGTTCCCGCTGCGGCGAATCCGAGCGTTGCAGGCACCGTGATCAACAAGAGCTTAGGGAGTTGCGACCAGATGTCCATGTTGTACAGGACTGCAAAGAGGGGAAAGCTTATCAGCTCCACAAGGAGGATCACGCTGAAGCTGCCTAACAGTTTCCCCAGATAAATCGCTTCCCGCTCGGCAGGATACAGAAGCAGGCCGTCTAAACAGTCATTCACCAGTTCGCTCTGAACCGATCGAGCCAGGCCAAGCACACCGGTAAATGCAAAGGCCAACCACAACAGGCCGGATGAGGCTTGCCGGATAAGCGCCTGATCCCCGCCGAGGGCGAAGTTGAAGAGGAACAAGACCAGAAACGCGAAAAAACACATAGCGGTGAGGCTTTCCCGATCACGCCACTCCGCTATGAGATCCTTCCACGCGATCGCCAGGACCCTTCGGGTAAAGATCATTCACCCCCCCACAACTCCCCATGGAGCGCAAAAAAGGAGCGTAACGATTCCAGGCTCACCTCGTCCCGTCCGGCGTCAAAGACCAGCCGCCCCTGTTGCAAGATGGCCATCCGGTCTGCCAGGGCAAACCCGATCGACAGGTTATGAGTAGCCAGTAATGTCGTGGTACCCGCTATTTTTGAGGCCATGAGGAATTCCTCCAGCAGCTTCGACGCCTGGAGGTCAAGGTTTGTGAAGGGCTCGTCAAGCAGCAGGATCTTCGGCTCACGCAGCATCAGTTTTGCGAGCGCAAGACGCCGCTTCATCCCGCTGGAGAAAGTCCTGACCCGAGTTGCCGCCGCTCCCTCCAGTCCAACCTTCGTCAGAACCTCCGATATGCGTTCGGCGGGACGATCCAGTCCCAGCATGGTCGCCGCAAACAGGAGGTTTTCACGCCCGGTGAGAGCCTCATACAGTTGGTGACCGTGAGCAAGAACACCGACAACCCGCCTTACGCCGTCGCCATTCCTATTTACATCGAACCCAGCGACCTGCGCTGATCCGGCAGTAGGCCGCACCAGCCCGGCCAGGATTCTCAGCAGGGTGCTCTTCCCCGCTCCGTTCGGGCCAAACAGAGCCAGGATCTCCCCTCTGGCAACGCGAAGATCAATGCCACGCAGGGCCGGATACGCGCCAAACCACTTGACCAAACCCCTGGTCTCGACGGCAGCCGTCACCTCAGGGAGCCCCCCTACTCCGTCAGTTCTCGCCATTCGAGACCCTGAGAATGGGAGGCCAAGCGCCATCGCGAGCTCCGCTACCCAAGACGCCACATCCCAACCACGGATTCGCGCAGATGGCGAGTATACAGTCGAATAGACGTGCGCACCCTGTTCTCAAAACGCATTTAGTCTAGCAGAGATTGCATAGAGGAACAACCCAAAAGGGGACGAGCAGGGGGCCGCCTATAGTCGCCTTGGCCTCATCCTCTCCAGACCTACGAGGGTCTTACCAGACTGCAACAGGCTGATAAACTGCTCCACCAACCTGGGGTCGCATGAGCCTTTCTCCGATGCCAACTGCATAATCGAAAAGGCTTGGTGGGTGTCGAGTGAGGGCTTATAGGGTCGGGCCGTCATCAGTGCGTCGTAGATATCAACAACGCGAATGATTCTGGCCGCAAGGGGAATCTTCTGTCCCTTCAAGCCATCGGGGTATCCACTGCCGTCCCATCGTTCATGGTGATGGCGAATGATGGGAAGGACCAATTTCAGCGACTTAAGCGGCTTGCATATCCGCTCCCCGATAATCGGGTGTTCTCGCACGATGCGCCATTCTTCATCGGTCAATCCCGTCTTTTTATTCAGGATCGATTCCGATACAGCAATCTTGCCGACGTCGTGCAGGTAGCCTCCACGGTGTAACGCCTTCAACTGCTCTTGGGGAAGACCCATGCTTCGGCCAAGGGCGACCGAGTACAGGGCCAAACGCTCGCAATGCCCGTCGGTGTACGCATCCTTGGCCTCAACGCTCAGGGCCAACGTACACACCACGTCCTCCGCATCTTCTAACTCATCGGTAAACTGCTTGAGCTTCAGAAGAGACCGGACTCGCGCGCTCAACTCCGCCGGGTGGAAGGGTTTAGTCAAAAAGTCGTCTGCCCCGACCTCGATCCCGCGGATTCTGTCTTGCAGATCGCTGAGAGAGGTCACCATCACGATGGGAATCAGTCGGGTGCGCTCGTCCCCCTTAAGCCGAGCACAGACATCGAACCCATCCAGACCTGGCATAATGATATCAAGCAGGATAAGATCCGGCGGCTGGGCTGCTACAAGTTCGAGGGCCTGTTCCCCATTTGATGCCGAGAGAATTTCATAACCCTGTGGGGCCAGGATCGTCTCGACCAATAATGTATTGACTTCCTGGTCATCGACGACCAAAATCGCCGGGCGAGGTGGGCGCTCTGAGTCCATTAACTCATGCCTCGAACGATAGCCGGTCTATCCCTATTGATTATGCTCGCCCTGCTTCTCGAACTGAAAAGCTCGGACAGCGATGTAGGCAGAAGAGATACCCCGAACTCAACCTCGAAACGTTCGATAAGAGCCGCCATCACCTCACGAACTGAGATTAGGCGAGACAACTCCTGCGCCACGCTTGTCGCCTTGGCGCCCTGGATCCCGCAAGGAACGATCAACTCAAACGGCGCCAAATCCATATTGACGTTCAGCGCGAAGCCATGACGAGTGATCCAACGGCTGACGTGAATGCCTAACGAGGCAATTTTGCTTTCACCGATCCACACGCCCGTTCGACCAAGCGAGCGACCAGCAGCGATTCCGAAGTCCGATAGGGTCACGATCAGTACCTCTTCGAGTTGCCGAAGGTATCGATGCAGGTCACAACCATGTTCGGTCAGATTGAGGATCGGATATCCTACTAACTGGCCTGGACCGTGATAGGTTATGTCGCCACCGCGCTCTACTTCGAAAAACTCGATCCCCAGCGCGGTCAGGGAGGATTCCGGTACGTGGAGGTGAGCCTTCTGCCCTGCTCGCCCGAGGGTGATAACCGGCGGATGCTCGACAAGGAGCAGGACGTCCTCCAGGCGGTCCTCAGCCCGAAGAGTCGCCAGCCGTCGTTGCAGTATTAACGACTCGTCGTATGGCGTGAGCCCAAGATCGATCAGGCTACACGTCCGCATCGGTACTGAAGGGGTTTAGGGGCATAACTGCTCAGGTGGTTAGGCTGAAGACTGAAGGCTGAAGTAATTATGTCAAGCATCGTGAAAAGCTCGCATCAAAGTACAGAAGAGCTTAGCAGCGTTTTATACGATCACGCATAATTCATCCCTAAAAAACCTTCAGCCTTCGGTCTATCCACCTACCTCTTCCCTACACCCTCTCATACGTGAATAGGGCGGCCCAGGGCGGCAAGGGCAGCCTCCGCAACCGCCTCGGAAATAGTTGGATGGGCATGAATCGACTTGGCAATCTCTTCAGGAGTGGCCTCCAATGCGATCGCCAAGCCGGCCTCGGCGATCAGTTCGGTGGCATGGGCGCCCATGATGTGCACACCCAGGATCTCTCCATGTGTCGCATCGGCGATCACCTTGACCATCCCCTCGGCCTCGCCGAGGGTGATCGCCATCCCGCTCGCACTGAACGGGAATCGGCCGACGCGTATCGTATACCCTTCAGCCTTCGCCTTCGCCTCCGTCAAACCGATGCTGGCGACCTGCGGGTGACAGTAGGTGCAACTCGGGATCCGTCTGGGATCTACCGGTGTCACATCATCCAGTTTGGCCATCTTTTCGACCGCAACGATTCCCTCGTGCGAAGCCTTGTGAGCCAAGAGCGGCGCGCCAACAAGATCGCCGATGGCATAGATGCCGGCGATACTGGATTCCATCCACTCGTTGACCGCGACATATCCATTCTTTGTCGCGACACCCAACTCCTTCAAGCCGCCTACCTCAGAATTTGCTACCCTACCTACCGCCACCAAGACCGTTTCGCCAGACAGCTCCTTGTTGCCGTCGTTGTTCGATACCCTGACCTTAGCTTTACCGGCCTCAACAATCACCTGCTCAACCTTTGTCCCGGTGAGGATCTTGATCCCCTTTTTAGTCAAAGAACGGTGGAGGAGCGCCGTGATCTCCTCGTCCTCATAGGGAAGGATCGTCGGCAGCAGCTCAACGATTGTCACAGCCGTTCCATAGGCTTGATAGATGTCGGCAAACTCTACACCGATCGCTCCTCCCCCGATGATGATCATGGAGGCGGGAGCCCGGTTCAGCAGCATGGCCTCAGTGCTGGTCAGTATGACCTGACCATCGACCGTCAGGTTCGGCAGCAGCCTGGGTCGCGACCCGGTTGCCAAGAGGATGCGTTCAGCGCGGATTGACCCCTTCGTCTTTCCGTCCGCACCTCCAACCTCAAGTTCCTTGGCTGAAGTGAAGCGGGCCTCCCCCGAGAAGACAGCGACTTTATGCTTACGCATCAGGTACTCAATACCCTTGGATAATCGCTGCGCTTTTTCGCGACTCCGCTTGACGGCAACGCCGAAGTCCGCCCGGAGATTATCCGCGTGAATCCCAAACTCTTCCGCTCGGCGCATAAGAGAAAGAATATGCGCGCTCTGAAGTAATGCCTTCGTCGGGATACAGCCCCAGTTGAGGCAGATCCCGCCCAAGCGATCTCTCTCGATGAGAGCCACACGCATCCCGAGCTGCGCGGCGCGGATCGATGCCACGTAGCCGCCAGGGCCCGCCCCAATCACTGCCAAATCAAATGGTTGAGTGTCCGATCCCATTGCCTCTTCTGCTACAGAACGAGCTCAAGTGGATGCTCAAGCAGCCGCTTCACCTCTTGGAGGAATGTCGCCCCGGTCAAGCCATCCACCGCCCGATGATCGCACGACAGCGTCATCCGCATTCGCTGTCCGACCCGCACCCTCCCATCCACGATGACCGGCTTGCTCTGGATTGAGCCGATTGCCAGGATGGCGGCTTCGGGAGGATTGATGATCGCGGTGAACTCTTCTATCTCATACATTCCTAAGTTCGAAACGGTAAAGGTGCCTCCGGAATACTCTTCAGGCCTCAGCTTCTGGATCCTGGCTCGCTCGATCAGACTCTTCGTCTCCTTCGCAATCTGCGCCAGACTTTTCCCACCGCAGTCACGCAACACCGGGGTCATCAATCCTACTTCAAGCGCCACTGCGATGCCGATATTGACCTGGGAGTAGACGCGAATCCGCTCCCCCGTAAATGATGCATTGACTGCCGGATGCCTCCCAAGCGCAATGGCCACGGCCCTGATGATGATGTCGGTAAAGGTGACCTTGAGGTCCGGCATCCTGGCCTGCATCGCCTCGCGCAACTCCGTGGCCTTATCCATGGCCACCTCAACCGTGAGGTAGAAGTGCGGCACGGTCGCCATGCTCTGCGCTACGCGTTTGGCAATCGCCCTACGCATCGGGGAAAGTTCCCGATCCTCAAACCCGGTCGATGGCATGGGTGGGGCAACCGCGGCGACTCGCTCTGCAATCGGTGGCGTCAACGAGATCGATGGCGTACGCTCATCGACGGCTGCAGCCGATGGTGTCAAGGCAACCACGTCCCGACGGATAACCCTTCCGCCAGGACCTGACCCTCTTACCATCGATAGGTCGATCCCCTGCGCTCGCGCGAACTTCTTCGCCAGGGGTGAGGCCTTGACACGCCCGGGAGCGACCGCCTGAAGAGTTGGAGGGGCCGGCGCAGGAGCGTCTGGCCGAGCCGGCGCCGCGGCTTGCGCAGCCACGCCCATAGCAGGAGGCAGCAACGCCGAAATATTCTCATCCTCCTCGGCGATCACCCCGATCAGGTGGCCGACCGGCGCTGACCCACCCGCCCCAATGAGAATCTTTCGAAGGGTGCCAGATCCAAAGGCTTCCATCTCAATGTCAGCCTTATCGGTTTGGATCTCGGCAATGATGTCGCCCCCCTCTACCCGATCTCCCTCTTGCTTCAGCCACCGAAGGATCTTTCCCTCCTCCATGGTGTCGCTCAACCGAGGCATGACCACAGAAATGGCCATCGTCTTGTCCTTTCGTAAAGACAGGGTGTAGGGTAAAGGTCTAAGGTTTAGGGTATGAAGAAAAGCTCAGGAGGGGCCAGCAATGAAAGAGCGGACCAGAACCTCTGGCTCTTGAGACTATACCCTATACCCTATTTCTCTACCCTTCCTAAATAGCCAGGACCTTCTTTACCGCCGCAACGACCCGTTCTTTGCTCGGGACCTTGGCACGCTCAAGATTCTTCGCATATGGCGTCGGGGCGTTGGCGCCCGTTACCCGCTCCACCGGGGCGTCGAGATAATCAAAAGCTTGCTCGGAAATGATCTCTCCGATTACCGTCCCAATCCCGCCGAACCCTGCGCCGGACTCCATGACCACAGCCCGGTTGGTCTTCTTGATCGACCCGATGATGAGCTCGGTATCCAGCGGGCGGAGTGTACGTGGATCCACCACCTCCGCGAAGATTCCCTCCTTCTCCAACTCTTCTGCCGCCTGCAAGGCCAGCAAGAGCATCGTGGAGTAGGCCACGATGGTGACGTCGCGCCCTTCTCGTTTAATGTCGGCGACTCCAAGTGGGATGGTATACTCACCATCCGGCACCTCGCCCTTGGTCCCGTACAGCAGCTCCGACTCGATGAAGATGACCGGATCATCGTCCCGGATCGCGCTTTTGAGGAGTCCCTTGGCATCCTTGGGCGTCCCTGGACGCACGATCTTGAGACCGGGAACATGATAGAAGTACGACTCCATGCTCTGGGAGTGCTGAGCCGCCAATTGATGCGCCGGACCGCCAGGGCCGCGAATGACCATTGGGACATTGTACTGGCCGCCGGACATATATAGGATCTTGGCCGCCTGATTGACGATCTGATCGACCGCCACCAGCGCAAAGTTAAAGGTCATCATCTCCACAATCGGTCGCAAGCCGACCATCGCCGCTCCAATGCCGACGCCGGTGAACCCGGCCTCGCTGATCGGGGTATCGATAATCCGTTTCGGGCCAAACTCTTCAAGCAGACCTTGACTGACCTTATAGGCCCCCTGGTAGAGGCCTACCTCCTCCCCCATAAGAAACACACGAGGATCCCGGCGCATCTCTTCGCGGAGTGCCTGATTCAGGGCCTCTCGATAGGTAATGATCGCCATGTTCTCGCTCCCTCCCTCAGCGCTCTGAGACGTAGACGTCGGTATGCAGCCACTCCACCGGCGGCTCCGGGGAGGCATCGGCGTAGCGAACCGCCTCCTCCACTGTGGCTCGGACCTCCTTCTCCAACGCCTTCCAATCTGACTCCTTGACTACCGCCTCCGCCATGAGGTGATTCCGGAACAGCAAAAGGGGGTCCCGTTGCTTTTCCTGTTCGACCTCCTCTTTCGTTCGGTAGGTCCCCGGATCCGCCATCGAGTGCCCCCGGAATCGATACGTCTTGGCCTCGATGAAGGATGGGATGCGCTCTCGTCGCGCCCGTTCTACGGCCAATCCGACACACTCTCGAACGGCCAGGACGTCCATCCCGTCTACCGCCTCGCCGGGCATCCCATACGCCTCGGCCCTCCGGTACAGATCCTTGACCGAGGTGGCGCGCGCCACGGCGGTCCCCATGCCGTACCGATTGTTTTCGCAAATATAGACGATCGGCAGGTGCCACAGGGCTGCGAGATTGAGCGCCTCGTGGAACACCCCCTGGTTGACGGCAGCGTCCCCAAAGAAGCAGAGCGTGACCTGATCCTTCCCCTCGTACTGGCTCGCGAAGGCGGCCCCGGTCCCGATTGGAATTTGCCCCGCCACGATCGCGTGGCCTCCCAGGAAGTGATGGGTCTTGTCGAACAGGTGCATCGAGCCGCCCTTCCCTTTACAGAGGCCATCCGCCCGACCGAACAGCTCCGCCATCACCTTCCGTGGATCGGAACCCTTGGCCAGCGCGTGGCCGTGTTCCCGGTAGCTGGCAATGACATAGTCGTCGGGCCGCAACACAGAGATGGCGCCTGTCGCCACTGCCTCCTGACCGATATACAGGTGCAGGAAGCCGCCGATCTTGCCTAAGGCGTACATCTCCGCGCACTTCTCCTCGAACCGCCGCATCAGGAGCATCTGCCGGAGCAGATCTACCAGCTCCTTGTGCTCTAGCTTCTGCATAGCTCAGTCCTCTCGCCCTCGCGCTTCCGGCTGACTTCCTCAGCTTGCCCGCGAGCATGGTACGAACTCCGAACCAGAGGTCCGGACTCCACGTGTTGAAACCCCATCCCCTCCCCGATCACCTTCAACTCCTTAAACTCCTCCGGGGTATAGTATTTCATAATCGGCAGGTGCGCATGGCTTGGTCGCAAGTACTGTCCCAGTGTCAGGATATCGCAATCGACCGCCCTGAGGTCCGCCATTGTCTGGAGCAGTTCCTGCCACTCCTCCCCGAACCCTACCATGATCCCCGACTTGGTCACCAATTCGGGAGCCATCCCTCGCGCCATGGCCAGAAGATCGAGTGACCGCTCATAGCGCGATCCAGGGCGGACCTCCCGGTACAACCGGGGAATCGTTTCTATGTTGTGATTCAGGATAGCGGGTCCGGCCTCAACCACCGTTCTCAGGGCGGCCTCGCTACCACGAAAATCAGGAATCAGGACCTCAACGCTACAGCCTGGAGCAAGCGCCCTCACTCTACGAATCACGGCCGCAAAGATACTCGCCCCCCCGTCGATCAGGTCATCGCGATTGGCGGAGGTCACCACCGCATGGTGAAGCCCCAGCGCGCCAATCGCCCCGGCCACTCGCTCCGGCTCCGTCAGATCGAGTTCTGTCGGCTTACCCTGTTTGACCGCACAGAAACTGCAATGACGGGTACAGGTATCGCCCAGGATGAGAAAGGTTGCGGTAAGCTCCTCCCAGCACTCGCCGATGTTGGGGCAATGGGCCTCTTCACAGATGGTCTGAAGCTGACGCTCTCGGAGGAGTCGTTGCAGACGAAGGTAGTTAGGTGCGCCTGGCGCCTTAACCTTCAGCCAGGGTGGCTTGGGCGAGCCATAAATCTCGGGACGCGAAATCAGCGGCGTTGCCGTAGCCGATTGGAGCACAAATGCCTCGTTTGAGTCCGCATACGTGATTGGTCAGGTTACTATTCTGGAAGGCGGAATATGGGCACGTTACATGTCTTTTTATCATGTCTTAATCTGTCTGTCAATACTCCAAGGGCGCACTCATTCACCTGATCTGGACGATCACCCGCCGCTCACGCGGACCGTCAAACTCCACAAGCATGATACTCTGCCAGGTTCCCAGCACCAGCCTCCTGTCCTTCACCGGTACCATTTCGCTTGGACCGATAATGGTCGCCTTGATGTGGGCCGCTGCGTTGTCGTCGATCCGATCGTGGCGCCAGACCCCCTCAGGGACCAGTTTCGTCAGTGCATCCTGGAGATCTTCGCCGATATTGGGGTCGGCATTCTCGTTGATGGTGACAGCCGCGGTCGCATGCGGCACAAAGACGCAGCACAGTCCGTCTGTCGATCCGTCCTGCGCCACGATTGTCTGGACTCTCGGCGTGATGTCAATTACCTGGCACTTTCGTTCCGTCTTGACGAAGAATTCTTTCATCTGCTGCTCTGTTCGGTCCGGGCTCCGGCAGTAGAAGTGCGGAAGACAGACGCCGTGGCGACCAACTGTTCAAACCTCTCCTCCGGCAAGGCCGGCTTCCCAAGTCCGATTGAGCGAAGGCCTTCAGTGCCGTGGTAGTCAGAGCCGCCGACGGCCAATAGACCATATTCCAAGCGCATTCGCTCATAACGGAATAATGATTCCGTATCGTGCTCCGGGTGATACACCTCCAGTCCCATAAGTCCCTGCTGCACGAGGGATGGAATGATCTCGTCGCGGCCATACTGCCCTGGGTGCGCGAGGGATGGCACACCTCCAACCTCCTTGATGGCATGAATCACTTCGATCGCAGGAATTCTGGAGCGTTCCACGTAGCCTGGCTTGCCGGGAGTCAGGTACCGGTCAAATGCCTCTTTCAGCGACGCCACATATCCGCGCCTGATCATCGCCTGTGCCACATGGGGGCGCCCAACTGAGGGGCCTCGCGCCAGGCTCAAGACCTCATCGGCGTCCAGCGGGAGACCAAGCGCCCAGAGCTTCTCGATCATCCGACGAGCCCTCTCGATCCGGTCGTTCCGGGAGGAGGCAAGAAATTCGGCAAGTCGGTTATCGTCCGAATCAATGAAATGTCCCAGAATATGAACCTCCAGGTCCCCTACATGCGCGGTGATCTCGACGCCTGCGACGACCTGCAGCCCCGCCTGTATGGCCTCCGCCATCGCCACGGGGACACCCGCCAGGGTGTCATGATCGGTGACGGCCAATACCGAGATATTACAAGTCTTGGCAAAGCGAATTAATTGTTGCGGAGAGAGGACGCCATCGGAAGCAGTCGTGTGGGTATGCAGATCAATAAGGCGCATCACGTAAACTATCAGCGATCAGCTATTAGCTGTCAGCTGTTGGATGTGGGAAAGGCTGCTGATCGCCACCCGCTCTGAAAGCAGACGCTCTGGGTGGCTATAGACATTGAACCCTTCGCCTCGGCAGTAGCCGATCACGGTGATGCCGAAGCGCTTGGCCGCGGCGACGGCGAGACTGGTGGGTGAGGTTCGAGAGATGACAAATGGGGTCCGCATGTGGGCTCCCTTGCGCAGCATCTCGGATGAGATGCGACCAGTAGAAAGGAGAATATTCCCGGCGGTTGCCATCCCCCGCAGAAGCGCTTCGCCGTGGATTTTATCCAGGGCGTTATGTCGGCCGACGTCCTCAGCGACGAGCAGCAGGCTCTTGCCGTCGCTCAGGGCGGCGGCGTGAATGCCACGCGACTCCCGGTAGAGATACGCCTCGGCATACAACTGTTTCATGAGATCGAACGGTTGCTCCGGGCGCAGGGTCGCCTCCTCGGGGAATGCTTTAAACCCCTCCATCGGCATGCCGAATGTGATGCCTCCGGTGCACCCGGAGGTCAAGATGCGGCGACGCGGGGGGGTAAATGCCTTGGTCAGTCTGACGTCCGCCACCGCCTCCTCGTGGAAGACCTCCAGCGACCCCACCTCGTCGAGCGCCTGGATGATCCCCTCAAAACTCAAAAAGCCCAGGACCAGGCAATCGAGCTTCACCGGCGTGCACAGCAACGTAGCCAGCTCACACCCGTTGACAAAGATCGTGAGAGGCAGCTCCTCCACCACTGGGATCTCCACCATCTCGCACGATCCGCTGCGGTACCGGACGATTCGATGCATGGACATCGTAATCTTAGCGCCAGAGGGCACTCAGGAAGTACCC
This sequence comes from Candidatus Methylomirabilis sp., assembly GCF_028716865.1. Classification (NCBI taxonomy): domain Bacteria; phylum Methylomirabilota (SeqCode); class Methylomirabilia (SeqCode); order Methylomirabilales (SeqCode); family Methylomirabilaceae (SeqCode); genus Methylomirabilis (SeqCode); species Methylomirabilis sp. (SeqCode). The sequence goes on from NZ_JAQUOY010000005.1 coordinate 62,934, forward strand.
GATGCCGTACCCTGCAACCGAGACCAACAACCCGATCCCCATCATCTCGAGCCCGCTACTCCACCAGACTTTCTTTGTCAGGAACGTTTTGCCCGCGCCGGTTGCAAAGAGGGCCGACACGGCCAGGGCGACCGAAGCCGTGAACGCCCACCTGGGCTCGAAGAAGAAATAAGGAAGGATCGGGAGAAAGGCTCCAACAAAGGACGAAGCCCCTATCAGCAGACCCACCTTGAGTGGGTTGTCGAATCGCTCTTCAATCAGCCCCAGTTCCTCCATCATCATCGTCTTGAGCCACAGTTCGTTGTTCGCAGTCATGCGTGTGACCACCATCTCGACTTCATCTGCAGTAAAGCCCTTGCTCCGGTAGATCTGGCGCATCTCATCGCGTTCCTTCTCCGGCGTTGTCTGGATTTCCAACCGTTCTCGAACAATCTCTCGCTGGTAGAACTCACGCTCCGATTTTGTCGAGAGATAGGCCCCAAATCCCATCGAAAGAGTCTGGGCAAAGGCCTCCGCCAAGCCAGCAATAACGATCACGCGTAAGCTGGCGCTGGCGGCATTGACCCCGGACAGAAAACCAATCGTCGTGATGAGGCCATCGTGCATCCCAAAGACGACCTCGCGAATAGCCCGTCCCTTCGGAGAATGCCAGCCCTCTTCAAGTGCAGCAATCCCGGCGCCAGCCTCGTTCATTCGCTTGCCGCTTGCGCGGGGTTCCGCCACCAACCCCCTTATTCGGCCAGTATCTGGAGTTGGATCTGCCGCTCTCTCGGCCCATCCAACTCGGCGAAGATGATCGACTCAAAGGTGCCGAGACTCATCTCCCCATCCACCATCGGAACCACGAGTTGCCGACCGAGCAGGAGGGAGCGAAGGTGCGAGTCGGCGTTGCTCCGATCACAATCAGAGTAACACGGATCGTTGTGACGATAGCCGTCCTGCTTATTGACCAGGCGGTCCAGCAGGATCTGAATGTCATGGAGCAAGGCCTCCTGCCACTCATTGATAAATAGTGCAGTCGTCGTATGAAGGGAGTTGAGGATGACCAACCCCTGCTTGATCTCATACCGCTGAAGCAGATCTCGCACACGCTTTGTCAGGTCCATGAATTGGAGTCGATCCTCCGTAGCTACCGTAAACGTTTCGTGCCTGATTACCATGCCCTCCCTCCGTTGATTTGCCGAACTCTTCACACAATTATCTGCCGCTCAGGATTGCGGCATCACCCCTCCTCAAGCCCAGACATACCGCCGCTTTCGGCCATGGCCGCCTTGCGCAAGCACTGACTTCACCTCCCTATTTCGCTGTGATTCAGCTACCAGTCAGGATGGAGGTCAGGCCGCTGCTTCAGCGCCTCCGCCAGTGGCGTCATCAGACGCTCCTTTCCGTATACAAAGCCATCCCTGTTGGAGGAAGCAAGCTCGTACTGCTTGCCAAGCACAATCGCCTCCTCCGGGCAGGCCTCCTCACAGTAGCCGCAAAAGATACAGCGCAACATATGAATCTTGTACACCTTCGCGTAGCGCTCACCCCTGGAGTGGCGCTCCTGCTCGGTATTCTCGGCTGCCTCAACATAGATTGCATCGGCGGGACAGGCGACCGCGCATAGTTCGCAGCCCACGCACCGCTCCATCCCATCCTCGCCCACAACGAGCATGTGCAGGCCACGGTAGCGAGGCGCAAGCGGAAGTCGCTCTTCCGGATAGGACACCGTCACCGACTTTCGAAAGATGTGCTTGAACGTCGTCGCCATCCCCCTGAGTATCTCGGCAATCATCGTCGCAACTCCTGACGCACCGCACGCGACTTCCCTATGCTGTCCTTCGCCAAGGAAGGTGGAAGAGACCCTGCCTGCTCGGCTGCTCCTTGACGATCTTTTCCTGCAGCAGCATGATCCCGTGGATCAGTTGCTCCGGCCTGGGCGGGCAGCCGGGAACATAGACATCTACCGGAACTATCTGGTCCACGCCTTGAACGATGGTATAGGTGTTGAAGATCCCACCGCAAGACGCACATGCGCCCATGGCGATCACCCACTTTGGCTCAGGCATCTGATCGTAGATCCGTCTCAGGACAGGGGCCATCTTGCGGCTCACGCGGCCGGCCACAATCATCAGGTCGGACTGACGTGGCGACCCCCGAAAGACCTCAGCCCCGAATCTGGCAAGATCGAAACGCGACGCGCCCGTTGCCATCATCTCAATAGCACAGCAGGCAAGCCCGAAGCTCGCCGGCCAGATTGACGACTTCCTTGCCCAATTGACCAAACTGTCCAGGGTTGTCAGGAGAAGGCCGCGCTGGAACTCCTCTTCCTCCGCCTTGGAGTGCGAGGTGTCGATATCCGCCAACTGAGACATATGATGTATCCTCGTAACCGCTCAGGTGTTTAGGCTGAAGGTTGAAGGTGATGCATTGTCTCGCAAGGTACGAATCAGATGCCCGGAGTTTTGCGTACTCACTGCTTCAACCCTAAATGCCTTCTCAGCCTTCAGTCTATCTACCTGAATTGTGACAATCAGCAGCCGCAGTTCGCCTTTGGGTTGGGGTTCTTCAAACTGAAGCCCGCCCCCTGGAGGCTCTCGATATAATCGATCTCGGAGCCGTCCAGGTAGATATAGCTCTGTGGATCCACTAGGACCTTGACACCGTTTGTCTCGAAGACTTTGTCGGCTGCTTGAGGTTGGTCGAACTCCATCTGGTAAGAGAGACCTGAGCAGCCACTTCCGACGACGCGAACGCGCAGACCTTCGTCAGGCGTCGCTTGCGTCTCGAGCAGATGAGCCACTTTCGTTGCAGCCGACTCGGTCAGGGTAACCATTGGGACCTCCTTCTTTCGAGAGCTTTTTGTTGAAGCCTCGGCTCCTCGCTGAAAGGCTCGTATCGTCAGCTCAAAATAGAACGATTTGCTATCGTCTCGATGATCTTAACACACGACGAACCGCATGTCTCTTGCGGCATCTCTCCTAGCATGCGCGGAGACTCCATTGCGTACCTTTTACGTCGATCCCCTCAAGGGCCATCTCGTACAAGGGTGAAAGCGCCCGCAGACGAGCCGCGCTCTCTATCACCCGGGCAGCGACATAGTCCACCTCTTCCTCGGTATTCGACCGGCCGAGGCCGAAACGGATGCTGGCATGCGCCAGCTCTGCGTTCAGGCCAAGCGCCATTAGGACGTACGAGGGCTCAAGCGTCGCGCTGGTGCAGGCAGAACCTGAGGAGACGGCTATCCCCTTGAGTGCCATGAGCAGCGACTCTCCCTCGACAAACTCAAAAGAGACATTCAGATTGCCGGGAAGACGCTCGGTCGGATGACCGTTGAGGTGCAGGTAATCAAGCCCTGACCAGAGGTTATTCCGTAAGCGCTCGCGAAGCGCAACGAGCCGCGCGGGCTCGGTCTGAAGCTCGCGCTCGGCGAGGGCGCAGGCCGCGCCGAAACCGACGCACCCAGGAACATTGAGCGTCCCGGAGCGGCGGCCCTTCTCGTGGCCGCCCCCATCCATCTGGGGGACCAGCTTGACGCGAGGCTTGGTCATCCGCACATAGAGCGCGCCCACTCCCTTGGGACCATAACATTTATGTGCCGACGCTGAAAGGAGATCGACCTGCCAGTCATCCACCGAGAGCGGAAGCTTGCCCACATACTGGGCAGCGTCGGTATGAAACAATACGCCGTGGCGCTTAGCAATCCGGCCAATCTCAGCAATCGGTTGTAGCGTCCCAATTTCGTTGTTCGCCGCCATGATAGAAATGAGAACTGTGTCCTTCCTGATCGCCCCTTCCACGTCGGCAGGATCGACGCGTCCTGTTCCGTCTACGGGGAGGTAGGTGACCTGACAGCCCTCTTGCTCCAGTCGCTTGCAGGTATCGAGGACAGCGTGATGCTCGATCCGAGAAGTAATGAGATGCCGGCCCTTCTCCCGGTAGGCGGCGGCCACCCCTTTGAGAGCCAGGTTGTTCGCCTCCGTGGCGCCGCTCGTCCAGACGATCTCAGCCGCCTTACAGCCAAGTACCTGCGCGACCTGTGCGCGAGCGTGCTCCACTGCCTCCTCGGCCACCCAGCCAAAAGGGTGGCTACGAGAGGCCGGGTTACCGAACCGCTCGCAGAAGTAAGGACGCATTGCCTCGAACACCTCTGGGACGACAGGTGTCGTTGCCAGATGATCCATATAGATGGGAAGGGTCACTGCCATGGCGATCTCGGTCAATTTGTTTGGAAAATGTCTAGCGCGTGTGTTTCGTCGGTCGCGTCTCGTAGCCCCGTTGGCGATGAGAGTTTGAATCAGAGCCTCACGTTTTATTGAGTCTCACTGACTATGAACGCCTTCATTCTCTTTCATATTAAAGATACTATTATACGATTGTCAATTTCAACGTTGATCTCGCAGCCCCAATCTGTTTCTGGCCCTATGCCCCATACTTCTTGAATCTCAGAGCGTTGGCCATTGCCAGGGGCATAAGATCAATTGCCCGCATCGTCCCTAATAGTCCCTGAGCGCACTCTCTTTCGGTGAATCTGCCGACCCCGGCAGAATGAGACCATCGCGACCAGAGCAAGAAAGGGACCGGGTGCCAGCTATGGCCTTTCATGATGGCCGGAGTCGAATGGTCGCCGGTCATAATAAACACATCGGGACGTAACGCAAGAAATTGGGGAATTCGCTGATCCAGCTCTTCCAGCGCAGCAACCTTCGCGTCAAAGTCGCCGTCCTCGCCGGCCCGATCGGTCCCTTTGAAATGCACGTAGAAGAAGTCATACTGGTCGTAGTTCCTGGCCAACGCGCGCAGTTCGTCATCCAAGTCGGCGCAGAAGGGTAACGCCTCCATGCCGACAAGCTTGGCGAGACCGCGATACATCGGATAACAGGTAATCGCTACTGCTCGAAGTCGCAACAGCTCCGGCAATACAGGGAGCTTTGGCGGCGCGGCAAAGCCCCTGAGTACGACCATATTGGCCGGTTTCTCTTCCTTCAGTACTCCACGCGCCTGGTCCAGGAATTGATTGACAAGCTCCGCCGTCCGCTCCGCGCCTGAGCTGATAGCCTGTACAGGAAGGGGCCGCTCGCCTGTGACCAGGGGATCGGAATCGGAGAGGGCATCAGAGAGCCCCTCTCCCCGAAACACGACCACGAACCGATGTTCCTTGACGGGCCTGACGATGACTTCTACCCCCTCGATTCGGATCTGATCGAGTCGACGACACAGGCGCTCGCAGGTCTCAGTTGTAATTCGCCCGGCGCGCCGATCGACAACTCTGCCTTCCTCATCGAGTGTGCAGAAGTTACCCCGACTTGCCACATCGCGTGAACAAAGCTCCAGATCGATGCCACACGCTTCAAGAACGCCTCGTCCGATTTGATATGTAAAAGGATCGTAGCCAAAGAGGGCAAGGTGCCCCGGTCCACTGCCAGGGATAATCCCTGGGCCTACCATATCGATGAGACCGCAAAGGGAGCGAGTTGCGAGGGCGTCGAGATTGGGGAGCCTGGCCACCTCCATTTCACTTCGACCATCCATCTCTCTCGGCAGGCCCCCTAGCCCATCAGCCACTAGCAGAACGATCTTAGAGGATGAGGGAATGGCCAGTTGCTTAACAAGTGTTAGGTCCATGAAGGTATCGCCTCCAGACAGCGCTGCCAGGAAATGGCGCCAAAGACAACCGGATGGATGGTCAAAACAGGAGAACCTCCACAACTTCTCCCTTTTCGAGGAGGTCCACATTGGCAGGAATCTCGATATACCCCTCCGCGTCAGCCATCGAGGTAATGGCACCTGATTCTTTGAAAACAGGGACCACCTCCCCGCCATCAAGGCGGACAGGCAGATATTGATGCCGCCCGATCGTCGAGGTGTATCGACGGGCCATCGGGGCCTTCACTGAGGCAAGCGCCTGCCGGCCCAGCCTTGCCATCTTTCGGAGCGCAGGCGCCAGGATCCCGTATCCGTTGGTCAAGCATGACGTGGGATAGCCCGGCATTCCAAGCAAGAGATGGCCTTCCACAATACCGCACAGGGTAGGTTTGCCAGGCTTGACGGCGATGCCGTGGAACTTCACCTCCCCCATCCGCTGCACCGCCTCGACCATCATGTCCCGTTCGCCAACAGAGCTGCCTCCGGACAGGACGATGAGGTCATACGAGAGGGCCTGTCGGATCGTCGAGATCGCCGACTCCAATGTATCCTTCATGATTGGAAAGATGTGCGGAATGCCGCCGTTCTCGCTAATCAACGCAGAGAGGGTATAGGAGTTGATGTCGTAGATCTTCCCCGGACTGAGCACCTCTCCGGCTAAGAGGATTTCATTGCCGGAAGGAATCACCGCGACCAGGGGCCTCTGATAGACCGTAACCTTTTGGAACCCGAGGGCCGCCAGTACGCCGATCTTACTCGGGTCCAGACGCATCCCACGCTGCAGGACCAGACTTCCCGCCTTGATGTCCTCACCCATCGGTGATGCGTGTTGTTGCGGATAGACAGGCTTGTAGACCCGTACCTTGTCACCGTCGAGCTCCGTATCTTCCACCATCACGACGGCATCGGCGCCACCGGGCATCGGGGCGCCCGTTGCCACCTGGATGCAGCTCCCCGACCGGACGCTGAGGCGGGCGGACTCCCCGGCGTGAATGACCTCAATCAGCTCCAGGATCTTGGGTGAAAAGTTCCCGGCGCCGAACGTATCTTCTGCTTTCACGGCGTACCCGTCCATGGCTGCCCGCGTAAACGGCGGCACATCCATAGACGCGCAGACCTCTTCAGCCAGAACCCGCCCCACCGCCTCGAGCAGCGTCGCCTGTTCGGTCCGCTCTATCGGCTGGGCCGCGTCCATGACGATTCGCATCCCCGCCTCCAGGTCGAGGAGCGCCTTCATCGGTTTCATTGCCATAACACAGCCCTCAGCATTCAGCTATCAGCTTTCAGCGTGCGTGCTCTGGCTGATTATTGCTGATGGCTGACTGCTTATCATCTTACCCTTGGTTTTCCAGATAGCGCTCGGCATCCAGGGCAGCCATACACCCCGATCCGGCTGCCGTGACGGCCTGTTTATAGATATGGTCCTGCACATCGCCGGCAGCAAAGACACCGGGGATGCTGGTCATCGTCCCATGATTCGTGACAATATAACCACGCTCGTCCAACTCCAACTGTCCCGAGAACAGCTTCGTATTGGGGGAATGCCCGATTGCAACGAACACACCATCACAGGCGAGTGTCTCCAATGAGGACGAACCATCAATCCGGGTTGTGATGCCGGTCACCTTCCCTTGCGACGGGTCAAGAATCTCAACAATCCTTCGGTTCCACAAGACCTCGATCTTCGGATTCGCGAAGATCCGCTCTTGCATGATCTTCGACGCCCGAAGTTTATCCCGCCGATGGATCAGTGTCACCTTCGTCGCAAACTTCGTCAGGAAAAGCGCCTCCTCAACCGCCGAGTCGCCCCCACCGACAATAGCCACCTGCTGATCCCTGAAAAAGAACCCGTCGCACGTGGCGCAGGTCGAGACCCCATGTCCCAGTAGCTTGCGTTCCGATTCAAGACCCAGCAGATTCGCTGAAGCCCCCGTCGCGACGATCAGCGCCCTGGTCTGACGTACGTCATTCTCCACCATCAGGGTAAACGGGTTGCTGCTCAGGTCGCTGGCTGTAACATCTCCCTTCACAAACCTCGCGCCGAACCGCTCCGCCTGCTGTCGCATCCGTGAGATCAGATCCGGCCCCATGAGTCCATCGGGGTATCCCGGGTAGTTCTCGACCAGCGTCGTCAGGACTAATTGCCCGCCGGTCTCGTTCCCTTCAATAACCAGGGGACGCAGATTGGCTCGAGCAGTATAGAGGGCCGCCGTCAGGCCCGCCGGGCCTGAACCAAGAATGATGACGTCTTCCGCTGGAGTGCCCATGTTAAGAAGTGGGCGCCGCAGCCGCTGCCTCTACCTTTTCGGGCTCAGGCGCCGGGGCCGGCGCAGGCGGTCTTTCGGGGGTCGTCGGAGAGGGGTAGAAGCGCTCCGCCGTCAGGGCCTTCAGATCGAAGACCAGGCCGCTGCGCGCATCGGAGCTGAGTTCACCGATCCTCGTCCACATCGTAATCGCGTCGAAGGGGCACACCTCGACGCAGAGGTTGCAGTACATGCAAAGGTTGTGGTCGATGGTAAAGGCCGACGGGTGGCGGTTCTTGCCTTTACCGGTCCCGGTAAGCTCGATGCAGCGAGTGGGACAGATCCTGGCGCACGCCTCGCAGGCGGTACACTTGAGCTGCCCGGTCGTCTCATCGATTCTGAGCACGTGGCGGTTCAACGCGCGCAACGGTTGCGTCCGATGCTCATCGGGGTACTGGACGGTGATCGCGGGAGTAAAGAGGTAGCGGAGCGTCACCCACAGGGAGCGCGCGATGCTCGCGCTGCCGCCGAAAAGATCTGTAAAGTAGCGTCCCATAGTGTCCTCCTCAGGCAGCCACCAGGGGCTCCGGCAAGGTCGGCCGGCCACCCGGTTTACTGCGCTCGCCACGGGTGATCTGCTCCTGGAGGGTGAGGATACCGAAGATGAGCGCCTCAGGGGTAGGGGGACAGCCGGGGACGTAGACGTCGACCGGAACGAGCAGGTCTACCCCCTTGACGACGTGATAGGTGTCATAGTAGAAGGGGCCGCCGGAGATGGCGCAGGCGCCCATAGCGATCACCCACTTGGGGTCGGGCATCTGCTCATAGAGCGTCTTAATCCGAGGAGCCATCTTCTCGGTAACGGTCCCGGCTACGATCATGACATCGGACTGGCGCGGCGATGGGCGAAAGACCCCCGCCCCCAAACGGTCAAGATCGAAGCGGGAAGCGCCGGTGGCCATCATCTCGATCGCGCAGCATGCCAAGCCGAAGGTCATCGGCCAAGGAGAGGATTTACGGGCCCAGTTGAAGAGCCACTCGACCGTCGTCGTCACGACGTTCGGGTCGACTTGTCTGTTATCGAACAATCCCATCAGTAGTCTCCTTCGTATGTAAGCAGTCAGTAACTAGTCAGGCGGTTAGGCTAAAGTATATCAAGCTAACGCTCACACCACACTCCGGTAAGAGCTTTTATGGCAGCTCTAAGCGCTCTTGCGCTATTCGCCCCTAACAACCTTCAGTCTTCAGCCTTCGGTCTATCCCCATACAACGGCGTTCCGAACTCACCGACACTCTCGTACGTTATGCCTGCGTATGCCGACACCGATCGGGCGAGTTCATTCCATACCGCTTCTGTGTTCCCTTCCATGAGGGGAAGTTCCAGTTGACATGCGAGGCGCTGAACCCGTCCCGTAACATTTGTGAACGTCCCCTCCTTTTCGTAAAAGCTCAATCCTGGAAGGACAACATGCGCCAGCTTTGCCGTCGCTGTCAAGAATAAATCGTGAGCGACCAGCAGCTAAGTGATCGGAGGGGAGCCCTGTCCCCCTCGCGAAGCCTCACCTGGGGTCTACTTCGGCGGCAGCGTCCGGCTATCCAGGAGCGAGCGCCGTGAGGCGGGCCCGCTCATCACCCTGGCCGGCTCGGCGGGCGAACCGGGGATGTTTTCCGTGAGGATATTATGCGTCTCCCCCGTCTCCCCGAGGACAAAGGTCTCGTCGACCACCTTGATGTCGTTGAAGAACACCTCAGCGTGGACCGTCGCGGCGCCCTTGTCGTGGTCGCTGAAGTAATGGGCGAAGAGCCGGTAGTTGCCCGGCCCGATCGGATGGTCGAAGCTGATGTTCTCCTCGGTGCAGGAGGTGATGCAGTCCCGGTCCAGCGTCGCCCAGCCGGGGTCCCGGTTGTAGTAGGCGACGTCCTGCCCAGCCGGAGGCGCCAAGTGGAAGTCCACATCTGCCCCTAGTGGCGTCCAGGTAATCCGTCCGTGGATGGTCCGCGCGGTGAGGGTCATCAGGTTACTGATCCAGACCGACCCCTCCGGGACCTCGGGATCGCCAGTGCTCGTCCCTTCCACGTACCACTTGTACACGGTGTCAGGGGTACCACCGGCGAGGACCGCCAACCAGTCGGTGTCAGTCGGCGTGAAGGAAGTCTCGCCGATCGGTACGTCGAATATGAACTTGTGGAGATGGAAGTCGTCCCGCGAGATGACGATCCGGAACTTATTGTTTCGGTGGTTCGCGCTCGGGTCGCCGTTCGCAACCCATTCGAACTTAGACCCTACCCCGCCGGCCACCTTGGCCCCGTTGGAGGGCGCCGTCGCCCGCGGGGCTATGTTATTGATCACGAGCGGCTTGGTGTAGTCGAAGACCACCAGGTTGTCGGCACCGAAGAAGTTCCGCACCCCGGTCCATACGCGGTCAACCCGATCACAGGGATTACACGGGAGCAGGGTGTTGATGGCATTCCACAGCAGTTGCGGGCCGACCCCGGCAATCGAGTCGATCACCTGATCCCCGTCCTGGTTGGTGTCCAGGAAGTCCCACAGCATGGCGAGGACCGAGTTCTCCGATCCGAACCCCTCGTTCGAGTCTGGGGTTTCGGCTGAGTAATCGAGGATGAAATTCTCGGTCGTCGTGTACCTACCGTCCCCAATCCGGGCGAGCGTGGCCGGAAAAGGGAAGCCCGGGTCGGCCGGCTGGTTCTGGAGCGCCAGTGAGAAGTAGGTGGCGAGACCCTCGCTCCAGGCGAGCCGCATCCCCTCATCCCGATTCCGAGGAGAACAAGTGGCACAGGGGAGTTGCCCAATAGCAGACCCGCCGCTGTGACTGCCGCCGGGGTTGTTGTCGATCGGCCGGAGGGCGGCCCGGTTCGTGCCAAAATGGGTGAACTCGTGGCCGAGGACATCCCAGGCGAACGCGCGCTCGCGGGTGATGACCATCTGCTGCGTATTGGGGTTGTAGAACGAGACGGTGCCGTCGGTACGCGGATAGTTCGTCAGCGCCTGCTGCATGTTGTGGCCGATAAGTCCCGTGAACTGAAACCAGAAGGTCAACATTGCGTCATACACGGCCATGATGCGGGCACTACGATCAGCATCCGTGTCGGGGCTAGGCGCGCCGGGCGAGCCCAGTACCGGGCGGCCGGTCTGGATGTTCTGCGTCATCGAGTGGGCTATGGGAAGGACGCCCGTTTGGAGGAGGTAGCGGAGATTTGACTGGCCAGACGGAAAGACGGCAACCCGGGTGTTGTCGACGTCCTGGGCAAAGATCTTGATGATAACCGAGTTCGTAGGGGTATTCACGGTCGCCGAGTAGGCGCCGGCGTCGTTGGTGCTGGTCTGGACGCCGAGGTAGTTGTCGGTCCCGTCGTAGAACGCAACCAGGGCGCGCCTCACGGGAAAGAAGTGGCCGTCCGGGTCCTGCCACTGGACGGTGCCGCTTACGGTCCCCGACTCCATCCGCGGATCAGGGACCGCCCGGGCTTCCCCCGGCCGGAGTGGGGGCGGCGGCTCGGCGACGCCCACCACGACCTCGCCAACCGCAGCGGGCTCCCGAAGCCATTCCCCGGGATGAGGCTCGATGCTCAGATGCGCGGCGCCGGCAGTGACCGTGACGTAGAGGACGGTACCGGTCACCTGCTCCTGCCCATTCACCAGCCGGTTCGTAACCCGGGCGCCGAGCGTGCACTCGCCGCTGCCAGTAAATTGAACGGAGACCGGAATGTCCAGGACCGCGCCGCGGGCGAGCGAGCCAGACCAGCGGCCCAAGCCGCCGACCACCTGAACCATGGGAGCGGGCAGGATCTCGGCCGTCACATCGACCGCATCTGCGTTGGCCGTCAGGCGGAGGACCAGGTCTACGGTGACGCCGGTGCTGACCGTGGTCGGCGCGCCTTCAAAGCTCGCCGTCACGACCGGCTGGGGCTCCTGGGCAGCCGTCGGGCTCGCAGCCAGACCGATCAGCGCCAGCAGCAGCAGCCCGCTGGCAGCGACCCAGGCCCTACTCAGATCGAACAATCCCATCAGTAGTCTCCTTCGTATGTAAGCAGTCAGTAACTAGTCAGGCGGTTAGGCTAAAGTATATCAAACATCGTGTTACGCTCACACCACACTCCGGTAAGAGCTTTTATGGCGCTCTAAGCGCTCTTGCGCTATTCGCCCCTAACAACCTTCAGTCTTCAGCCTTCGGTCTATCCCCATACAACGGCGTTCCGAACTCACCGACACTCTCGTACGTTATGCCTGCGTATGCCGACACCGATCGGGCGAGTTCATTCCATACCGCTTCTGTGTTCCCTTCCATGAGGGGAAGTTCCAGTTGACATGCGAGGCGCTGGAGGATCTCGACAAGCGGAATCGCGTGACCAAATGGTTCCAGCGCCGGCTGAAGGCGCTGAACCCGTCCCGCGACATTTGTGAACGTCCCTTCTTTTTCGTAAAAGCTCAATCCTGGAAGGACAACATGCGCCAGCTTTACCGTCGCTGTCAAGAATAAATCGTGAGCGACCAGCAGTTCCAGCTTCTTGAGCGACTCTGCAACGGCGAGTTCCCCGGACAGCGCAGTCACCAGATCCTCCTCAAAGACGAGCAAGGCGGCCAACCGACCTTCGGTTGCAGCGTGGAGCATCTCTCTGGTCCCCATCCCTTGGGTCTTGGGAAGCAGTCCCAGGGCGCGCATCCCGACCGAGTTGGGATACTTATCGGTCCGCCGAAGCAGGTGATCTTCCGACACATCGCCCCCAGGCTCCTGAGATCGCCTCACCCGGTAATCTATGTGTGGAATGCCAAGTCTGCCTCCAAACAGTTGTCGAATGAGGAACGCCTCCTCGTTGGTCAGCCGTGCTGATGCGATCACGCCAACGGCCTCGGCTCCCTTCTCCCGGAGAATTCTGGCGAGGTCGTCGGCAATACGACCGATCGCCTCGTTCCAATTCACCGGCAGCAACGCACCATCTCGTTGCACCAATGGCCTCTCGATCCGTCCCGGGTCTCCAGCAAAATGAAACTCGAATCGGCCTTCGTCACAGATCCAATGTCCGTTGACCTCATTGTTCACTCTGGGGCGGATGCGGAGCATCTGCCGGCCCCGCTCCTTATGCCGAACATCCACCGTAATGTTGCACCCGGCGCTGCACAACCCGCATATCGACGGAACCTGTGTGACCAGATCCCATGGCCTTGCGGCAAAGCGATAGTCCCGGCTTGTCAGTGCCCCTACCGGACAGAGGTCGATTACGTTTCCCGAGTAGCTGTTATCCAGGCTCTGACCAGGGAAGAGGCCGATCTCAGATCGGTCGCCACGGCCGAACACGCCCAGCTCTGAGGTGCCCGTCACATTCTGGCAAAATCGGACACAGCGCGTACAGAGGATGCACCGTTCCGCATCGAAGATGATAAATGGGCCGATCGGCTGGTGCTTAATCCGATGGATCTTCTGCTCGATGAAGCGGCTTTCACCGGGGCCGTATCTGAGCGTGTAGTTCTGAAGCGGGCACTCTCCGCCTTTGTCGCACACGGGACAATCGAGTGGGTGGTTCAGCAACAGAAACTCGAGTACCGCATTCCTGGCCTTCTTCACGCGTTCGGAAGCCGTGAAGACCTCCATCCCATCCGCAACGGGGGTGGCGCACGAAATCACCAGCTTTGGGATTCCCTGCACCTCCACCTGGCACATCCGGCAACTGCCCACGACGCGGAGCTTCGGATGATAGCAGAAATGCGGGATCTCGCGACCGGTCTGTAGAACCGCCTCGAGAATCGACGTCCCGGCGGAAACCTGCACCGGCCTTCCATCAACAATCAGCTCAACCAAACTAATACCCCATGAGGCTAGGCCTCACCGCAGCGTAGAAAAACACCAAGGGAAGCTGTCAGCACCGGGCACCAAAGGCTGAAGGTAGATAGACTAAAGGTGTTACCGATTCTTCAGCCTTCGGTCTTCAGTCTAAACACCTGCTTTGAGTGCCGACTGCTGAATGCTCTTTTCTAACTAAACTATAGTAGAGCCCCCCAGACACTGTCAACTGCAAAGCAGCGCATTCTACACGCCTCGCCTGCCTTTCCCATCCCGGCTTTCGCCTTGACTTCGCGTCACACGAAGGCTATCGTTAGGATGGTAAGAAGAGGCGACAAGAAGGCGAGGCGGAAAGGGGAAAGACCTCGCGTTATAGAGCACTCCGGTGTCAAGATCGGGAGGCTGAGCATCATGGGTATTGCAGCAAGCGAATTTGAGGACGCGTACGACCACGTTGAGTCAGAGGAGGACGCTGAGAAGTTATGTTGTGCTATCTTGACGGAGCCGATCCGAGGATTAGGATTTCGGGAGCCGATTTGCGTTCAGTGTGATACCGCCGTGCGTGATGCGACGACGGCGATGAACGACGCTCACGTCGGCTGCGTGCTGGTGATGGAAGGCGACCGGCTTATCGGAATCTTCACGGAGCGGGACCTCATGAAGAAGGTGGTCGGACGGCTCGAGCTGGATAGTCCTATTGGGGAGATTATGACGCCGAATCCTGAGACTGTGGGGATAGATGACGGCATCGCCTATGCCCTCAATAAGATGCACACCGGCGGCTACCGTCATATCCCGGTGCTCGATCGGCAGGGCCGACCTGTGGGCGTCGTGTCGATGCGGGACGTTGTCAGGTTCATTGTCTCCCTGTTCCCCGCCGCAGTGCTCAATGTGCCACCTGAGCCAGGCCTCGCGGCGCGAGGGCTCCACGGTGGCTAGCGGACAGTTGGACCACCACAAGAACGAAAGGACCTCGATGAGCAATATCAAGAACACGCAGTCTGCGCCTGGAGATCGGCAACGACCGACGAGCGAGTTGGAGACGGTTGTCATTCGGTTTGCCGGCGACTCAGGCGATGGCATGCAACTGACCGGAACGGAATTTACCAAGAGCGTGGCGCTGGAAGGGAGTGACCTGGCGACATTTCCGGATTATCCGGCTGAGATTCGGGCGCCGGCAGGAACGCTGGCAGGCGTATCGGCCTACCAGGTTCACTTTTCGAGCCAGGAGGTGTTTACGCCGGGCGATCAGCCCGACGTCCTGGTGGTGATGAACCCGGCCGCGCTGCGCATCAACCTGCCGGACCTGCCGCGCGGTGGGATCATCATCGCCAATGTCGGGAGTTTCACTCAGCCGAATATTGAAAAGGCGGGATATACGGCAAACCCGCTTGAGGACGGCAGCCTTTCCGGTTACCAAGTGTTCGCGATCGACATCTCCAAGCAGGTCGCGCTCGCGCTGGAAGGGATGGGGCTGACGGCCAAAGAGGTCGGACGCTGCAAAAACTTTTACGCGCTCGGCCTTATGTTCTGGTTGTATAACCACCCGATGGAGCGTGAGGAGAAGAGCATCCGGGCTAAATTCCAGAAGAACCCGAAGATTGCTGAAGCCAACATTACGGCGTTTCGGGCCGGCTACTATTACGGCGAGACCGCTGAACTGTTTCCATCTCGCTTCGTCGTGCCGCCCGCTGTCATCGCGCCGGGCACCTATCGCCATATCACCGGCAACGAAGCCACGGCAATCGGCCTCATCACCGCCGCGCAACTTGCGTCACTGCCGCTCTTTTGTGGAAGCTACCCGATCACACCGGCCTCCGATATCCTCCACACCCTGGCGATGTATCCGCACTACGATGTGATCACGTTTCAGGCCGAGGACGAAATCGCGGCAGTAGCGGCCACGATCGGGGCGGCGTACGCGGGCGCGCTCGGGGTCACCACGACCTCCGGTCCGGGCATGGCGCTTAAGAGTGAAGCGATCGGTCTGGCGGTGATGGCTGAGCTGCCGCTGGTCATCGTCAACGTGCAGCGCGGCGGACCGTCCACCGGCCTTCCCACGAAAACCGAGCAGGCCGACCTCTTCCAGGCGGTCTTCGGGCGGAACGGCGAGTGCCCGGTAGTCGTCATCGCCCCGGCGACACCTGGCGACTGTTTCTGGATGGCCATCGAAGCGGCGCGGATCGCGATACGCCATATGTGCCCGGTCATCTGCCTCTCGGACGGCTACCTGGCGAACGGCGCCGAGCCCTGGAAACTCCCGGAGGTTGCCTCGCTTCAGAAGATCCCGGTTACGTTCAGGACCGACCCTCAGGGGTTCTATCCGTATCTGCGCGAACCCAAGACGCTGGCGCGTCCGTGGGTCGTTCCCGGAACACCGGGCATGGAGCACCGGATCGGCGGTCTTGAGAAGGAGGATGTGATCGGTAACGTCTCCTACGAGGCGAACAACCACGAAAAGATGGTGCGGATACGGGCCGAGAAGATCGCCCGCATCGTCCACGAGATCCCGAACGCAACGGTCTACGGCGATCCCTCCGGTGATCTGCTCATCGTCGGATGGGGCTCAACCTACGGGGCAATCACACAGGCGGTCAAGAGTCTCCGTCGGCGCGGCTACCGCGTGTCGGCGCTCCACCTGCGCTACCTGAACCCGATGTCGGCTAACGTCGGCCAGATACTGGCGAACTTTCGCCACGTACTGGTGGCGGAAATGAACCTTGGACAGTTGCTGATGATGCTGCGGGCGCAGTTCCTGGTTGACGCGGTGGGGTTCCACAAGATCCAGGGCAGGCCGTTCAAGATTTCCGAAATCGTGACCAAGGTGGAAGAAATCTTGGGCGCGCGTGAACAGGCTGAGCTTTGCACGCACGCAGAGGTGGGATAACCATGACTCAATGCAATCTCGAACAGGCCCCCAAACTGACACGCAAGGATTTTATCTCGGATCAGGATGTCCGCTGGTGTCCCGGATGCGGCGACTATGCCATTCTGGCCGGTATTCAGCGGGTGATGCCGGAACTGGGTATCCCGCGGGAAAAGATTGTCTTCGTCTCCGGGATCGGCTGTTCCTCGCGTTTCCCATACTACATGAATACCTACGGGTTTCACTCGATCCACGGACGGGCGCCGGCGATAGCGACCGGGATCAAGCTGACGCGCCCTGATCTGATGATATGGGTGATCACCGGTGACGGCGACGGTCTGTCGATCGGCGGCAACCACCTCATCCACACGATGCGGCGCAACGTCGACCTGAAGATCCTGCTCTTCAATAACCGCATCTACGGCCTGACCAAGGGTCAGACCTCGCCGACCAGCGTGCACGGCATGAAGACCAAGTCCACGCCGTTTGGAGCGCTCGACCGTCCCTTTAATCCGCTTTCGGTGGCGATCGGATCGGCGGCAACGTTCGTCGCGCGGTCGATCGACATCGACAGTCCACATCTGCAATATGTGCTTCGGCGCGCCGCCGACCACAAAGGGACGGCCTTCGTTGAACTGTATCAGAACTGCAACGTATTCAACGACGGGACATGGGAATCGGTCACCGACAAGGATGTGCGGAGCGACCGGCTGCTGGTCCTGGAACACGGCAAGCCGCTGGTGTTCGGTAAGGAGCGGAAGAAGGGGATCCGAATGCGCCCCGATATGTCTCCGGAGGTGGTCGAGATCGATGGTGATACTTCAGGGCTGCTGATCCACGACGAGACCCGGACCGACGAAGGTTACCACTTCATGCTGTCGCGACTCTCGGGTCCGGACTTCCCGCAGCCCGTCGGCGTGCTGCGCGCCGTCCGCGAGCCGACCTATGACGAGCTGATGACCGAGCAGGGCCGAACCGTCAGCCAACAGCAGGGTAAAGGCAATCTCGAAAAGCTCCTGCACGCCGGCGAGACCTGGATGGTTTCATAAACGACCAGATGCGGCCCGACACATTCCCCATACGAGGAGGGCAACATGAAGCAGGTGGAACCCCAGGTCTTTCTCCTGGCCAGACCGGCAATAGACGCTGAAGGGCTGGCCGCCTATCTGCAGGCCGTAGGCGCTCCCGGGTGGACGACTGATGCCCCTTCGGCAGCCGAGCAACTGATCGAGGTGGCGGGGCGCGCCTGCTACCGCTCCTTTGAGCCTGGCCTCAATCCGAATGTCACTAAGGTCCGGGAGGGTAGCCAAGCCTACTTGCAGAATATCCTACAGGTCAAGCACGGCAGCGTCCTGGAGCACGCCAACTGGACCTTCGCACTCTTTCATGTCAGCCGGGTCTTGACCCATGAGCTGGTGCGACACCGGGCCGGAACCGCCATCAGTCAGGAGAGCCTGCGCTTCGTGCGTCTGACCGACATCCCGATGTGGCTGCCGCCGGAAATCCGCGAGAACCCTGAGGCGCGCGCGATCTTCGAGGAGGCGGTGGTCAACGGTGAGAAGGCGCAACAACAACTGGCAGAGGCCTTAAAGATTGACGGGCGGCCGTTTCACGAGAAGAAGGTTCTCACCTCCGCCATGCGCCGGATCGCACCGGACGGAGTCGCCACGACCCTCATCTGGACCGCGAATGCCCGGACGCTCCGGTGGGTGATCGAGTCCAGAACTGCACCAGGAGCTGAGGTGGAAATCCGCAGCGTCTTTGGGAAGGTGGCCGAGATCATGACTCGGGAGGCTCCCAACCTCTTCGGAGATTTCACGCCGATCCCCTTACCCGACGGCACCTGCCAGTGGCAACCAGATCACAGCAAGGTGTGAGTCACGTCGTCTTCAGAGCGATGGTTACTCCTCGACCACGATCCCTAACGCTTTCAGGAAAGACTCGACTTGGGCTTTCTTAATTTTTGTTGAACCGCCGCGTCCCCAAAACTTTACATGGAAGAGGTCGGCCTCATCGAGGTTGGCGCCTGCAAAGTTGGTACCCGCGACGTTGGCGTCCCGGAGGTTGGCACGTCTCAGATTAGCGCCGGCAAGATTGGCGTCCCGGAGGTTGGCGCCCTGGAGGTTGGCGCCCTGCAGATCAGCGTCCCGAAGGTCGGCGCCTCCGAGGATGGCGCCCGCGAGGTCGGCGTCTCGGAGATAGGCGTTCTTCAGGTCGGCATTCATGAGGGGAGATTCCTTCCTGACCGCTTCGATCACGGCATCACGAATGGCCTCTTTCCCAGATTCGTAAACAGTCTTACTACTATCGTACCAAGACACAATTTTCATAATGGTTCTCTAATCCCATTGATACGGTGATACTTCAGCTACGTTTCTCGAAGTTCTGCGCCGCTTCGATCCCCTTGTTGGTTTGACCTGTCCATTCGAGGTCATCACCAGACCAATGTCGCCCAAAAACAATACGGCCCTCAGGGCTGTTGCCCCAAAGGGCCATTGATGCATACGTGTTTAACTTCTCACTCGCCTGCTTCGGTTGCAGGTTCCCGCCAGCCGCCATGGCCGCATCCTCTCCTGCCGTAGAACAGAAAACAACCAAGCGCAGTTAATATAATTGGGCTCAGCGACGTGTCAAGAAAAAAATGAGGCTCTCAAATAGGGCTGTAAGAACGGTAACGACTCAACCGATACATGAAACCGTACGACCATTGCGACAGGTGTTATGGTTGCCGCACGCATTTCGCTTGACCATCGAAGGCCGATGCCCCCAGAATAAATTCCGAAATACAGGATGAGCTGCACCCTTCACTCGGGGAAGTCATCAACCGTGCGATCTAACCAGGAGGAGAAACATGGATCTGATCGATCACGCGAAGGTTGGGGTTGGACTTGTGATGGGATTGCTTGCGGCGCTGAACTGCCCGGCCCCGCTTGCCCAGGCATCATCCCCGATCTCTTCCGATTCCGTCCAGTTCTCCAACCAAGGGCCGGTCGCAGCCGTAGACTCCAAGGCGAGCCTCGCTCCCACCCTCCAGGGAACGTCCTCTTCCATTGCCGGCCCCAACGCAGCCACTGAAGCCCATGTGCGGGCGGCATACGGGAAGTTACCCATGCACTTCGAGGCCAACCATGGTCAGACCAACCCCCAGGTGAAGTTCCTGGCCCGCGGTCAGGGTTACACCATCTTTTTGACAGACACCAAGGCCGTATTAGTCCTGCGTCAGTCCAACACGAAATCCTCAGCGGTTCACCAGCCGCTTTCCGCTGGGCATCAGCCAAGTCCGCGGCTCGGCCCCACGATCCTGCAGATGGAGCTTGTGGGCGCCAGCTCCAAGCTCCAGGCGGTGGGGATCGAGAAGCTGCCTGGTACGGTCCACTACCTTCGCGGTAACGACCCCGCCATGTGGCGCACCGACATCCCCACCTACGCCAAGGTGCGCAACCAAAGCGTGTACCCAGGTATCGACCTTGTCTACTACGGCAACCAGAGTCAACTCGAGTACGACTTTCTCGTCGCGCCGGGAGCCGATCCTCACGCCATCACCCTGCGCTTTGAGGGGGCCACACACCTTAACGTGGGGGCTCAGGGCGAGTTGGTCCTGCACACCGCGGGGAGACCCATCCGCCTTCAGAAACCCTTCCTCTATCAAGAGGTGGAGGGCATGAGACGGGCTATCTCCGGCGGCTATGCGATCAAAGGCGCACACCAGGTCGGCTTCCAGGTAGGCGCCTACGATGCAAGCAGACCGCTGGTGATTGACCCGGTGGTGGTCTACTCCACCCTTCTGGGTGGAAGTGGCGACGAATTGGGCCTCGCCATTGCTGTGGATGCGAAAGGCCATGCGTACGTGACAGGAATAAGCGAGTCCGCGAATTTCCCCACATCTGCCGGTGCGTTTCATTCTACGCACAAAGGCGCTGGGGATGTGTTTGTGACAAAGCTTGCTCCCACCGGCGCCAGCCTCGTCTACTCCACCTTTTTGGGCGGCAGTGGCGATGATTGGGGCCACGGCATCGCTGTGGATGCGCAGGGCCATGCATATGTGACGGGAGAGACCCGCTCCGCCAACTTCCCCACTACCCGCAACGCCTTCAGTCGCACGCACAATGGGGACAGGGATGCCTTCGTGACGAAGCTTGCTCCCACCGGCGCCAGCCTCGTGTACTCTACCTTTTTGGGCGGCAGTGGCGATGACTGGGGCCACGGCATCGCTGTGGATGCGCAGGGCCATGCATATGTGACGGGAGGCACCGAGTCTCCCAACTTCCCCACAACTCCTGGAGCGTTCGATACCTCATTCAACGGCGCCG
Source organism: Candidatus Methylomirabilis sp. (assembly GCF_028716865.1). Classification (NCBI taxonomy): domain Bacteria; phylum Methylomirabilota (SeqCode); class Methylomirabilia (SeqCode); order Methylomirabilales (SeqCode); family Methylomirabilaceae (SeqCode); genus Methylomirabilis (SeqCode); species Methylomirabilis sp. (SeqCode). The sequence continues at coordinate 83,779 of NZ_JAQUOY010000005.1, forward strand.
GGGATGCCTTTGTGGCGAAGCTCGCTCCCACTGGTTCAGCGCTCGTCTACTCTACCTTCCTGGGCGGGGTCCGGTATGATGGGGGTTTTGGCATCGCCGTGGACACGGAGGGCAATGCGTACGTAACGGGAGAAACCCTCTCCCTTAACTTTCCCACAACTCCTGGAGCGTTCGATACGAAACCTTACAGCGACAGGGATGCCTTCGTCACGAAACTCGCCCCCACCGGCGCCAGCCTCGTTTACTCTACCTTCCTGGGAGGGAGCCGGTCTGATTGGGGCCACAGCATTGCTGTGGATGCGCAGGGCCATGCCTACGTGACGGGAGGAACGCTTTCCGCCGATTTCCCCACGACCCCTGGCGCGCGCGATACCTCCTATAAGGGCGCCGGGGATGCCTTCGTGACAAAGCTTGCTCCCACCGGCTCAGCCCTCGTCTACTCCACCTTCCTGGGAGGGAGTGAGTATGATATAGGCTTCGGTATTGCCGTGGACGACGAGGGTCATGCTTATGTGACGGGAAGGACAAAATCCATCAACTTCCCCACAACCCTCGGGGCGCTCGATACCTCCTACAACGGTTGGGGGGATGCCTTTGTGGTGAAACTCGCTCCGACCGGATCAGCGCTCGTCTACTCCACCTTCCTGGGAGGAAGCCAGCATGATTGGGGAGAGGCCATCGCCGTGGACAAGGAGGGCCATGCGTACGTGACTGGAGGCGCCAAGTCCCCCGACTTCCCTACGACTCCTGGCGCAGTCAGTTCCACACTCAATGGGACTGGAGACGCCTTCATCACCAAATACGAGTTTTAGCGCTTTTCAGGTCGATCAGGCGCAATCGTCTCGAACGCGCCGCGACGGTCGCTTACGCGGCCTTCCCGATTCGTGTGGCTTCAGGGACCTCGACGAGTTGCCCGGTCTTCACGTCGTAAATATAGCCATAGACGGGAATGTCGCGCGGGACCAGCGGGTGGGCCCTAATGCGTTGTACGTCCGCACAGACGCTCTCGGCCTGGTCCCCGATGGTCAACCAGTCGATAAACGTGCCTTCCATTGACCCGGGGCCTTGACCGGTATCGTGCCATCCTCCGGCATCAATAGTCGCGGTCTTGAGGCTCTTGGCCAGCAGCCCGCGCATGATCTCGTCGGTAAAGGTCTCCATGCCGCAATTGGTGTGGTGGATGACAAACCATTCCCGGGTCCCGAGGAGTTTGTAGGAAATCACCAGCGACCGGATCGCATCATCGCTGGCGCGACCACCCGCATTGCGGATCACGTGGGCATCCCCTTCCGACAGTCCCGCGTACTTGGCCGGATCAAGTCGCGCATCCATGCAGGTCAGGACGGCGAACCGCCGCCCCGGCGGCATGGCCAGCTTACCCTTCTCTCCAAAATTGGCAGCATAGGCTTTATTGGCGGCGAGTACCTCATTTCGAATCGTGCTCATTAGTTTCCTCCCATGATTTCGATTAACCCTTCAATAACCTGAGATACCTCTGCGGCAGTGGCGCCTCCCAACCTCTTTCCGATTCGTTCCACAGCCAGCGTGCGAACCTGGCTGATCTTGACCCATGAGCGCTTCGGCAAACTCTTCGAAGTCAATGCTAGGGTCAGCGGAAAACCGGCACGCTGGGGCTGGCTAGTAATCGCCACAGCGATCACCGTACCGGAGCACTCATTGAACACGTCGTGGCTCACAATCAGAACCGGACGCAGTCCCGCCTGCTCTTTTCCACGAACCGGGTTCAGGTCCGCCCAGCGAATCTCCCCCCTCAGTATTCGGGCCATTCTGATAACTCCTCCGAAAGCCCCTCCTCCGCAAGGGCCTTCTCAAAGGCAGGATCCAGCTTCGCGCACTCCTGGGCAAGACGGCTCCGCTTGAGGCGTTCCAATTTCTCCTCGACCGCCACCTGAATCGCGTGGCTGCGATTCGGGAAGACCTCACCTTGCACGAGGCGATCGAGGCGATCGAGGGTATTCTCATCGAGAGATATAGCGATCTTTGACTTGGCCATCGGCGGCACCTCCATGAGTATTACATTATGTCATACCACTGACCAGGTCAAGCACAGAAATAAGGAGTGAACCTGCAAATGACGCGGACTCACGTGGGTCCGCCCGATCTTGACCTTCCAGTCGGATTCCCGCATACTCCCCGCTATGAAGACGCTGCGTCAGGTCGGTTCCAACGGGCGTGCGCCCGTACCGCCAGAACAGCAATTGTTTATCAGTTGAATGCGATATTCACGTGATCCTCGTTCCATACATTCATAGGGAGGTTTTATGGGAAAGCGGCAGGAACCCGTCCGCAAGTCGGTAAAGGACGTCCTGGCAGATCTGCTGGCGGGTCACCGCGAGGCGGCCTTCGGCGGGCCGGAATCCGCGCTGAAGTATCTGCGCCGCACCTTCGAAGGCCAGGCGAGTATGCCCAATGCGGTGAAAGCGGTGGCATACGACCTGTGCGCCGAGGCCCAGGCTCAGTGCGGACAGTGGGAGGACTGTGCGGCCTCCGTGGGCTTATCCCTGGGCTACCTGCCGGATCTTGAGGCGGCCTTCCCGCACGAGTACCGCCGGATGCTGGAGGGCATGACCTGTTTCGAGCGGGGTATCCAGGCCTACACCGAGATGGGGAACTTTCCTGCTGCCCTGAACCTCTGCGAACGGGCCATGGCCCTGAAATTGGGCGAGCACTACGAGGCCAAGCGCAATTCCCTGGAGTGGGCAAAGTAGCCGTCCGGCCGAGGCATTCGACGCGGAGCGCCACGATGTAGCGACATTGAGCGAAGGATCAAGACCAATCGCGTAAGGGCCTTATAAGGCATTGCGACCGACGACACTCAGACGCCTACGACAATGCGAATTTCCCGTTCGGCGCCGTCGCCAAGAGCGGCGAGCGCGGCCTGGTAGCCGGGACTGTCATGGGTGGCAACAGCCTGCTCCACACTATCGAACTCGATCAGAACGATGCGCTGTTTCAAGCCGTATTCGTACACCTTCGCCGGCTCGCCACGCGCGAGAATGCGTCCTCCGCCGGCAGTAATTGCTGGACCGGCAAGCTTCGCGTATGCGGCAAGTTTGTCAGGGTCCTTTACCGCACGATATGCGCTGACCCAATAGGCCTTTGACATGATGTGTCCCTTCCTCCTGTAATGTGTGCGCCTCACGAGGCTGTAGAAACACCTCATTCTGAATTCCCGATGCCAGGCTCGCCGACGATCGCGATTCGCATGTCAGAGCACGTCGTCTTTCGTTTCGCGCGACACGATCAGCCCGATGAACGTCAAGACCGCCGACGCGGACAGATAGTAGCCGACGTACTGCAACCCATACGTCGTGGCGAGGTATGTCGCGGCGTACGGCGCCAGCGAGGCGCCGAAGATGCCGGCCATGTTGAATGTCAGCGAACTGCCGGAGTACCGCACGCTGGTCGGAAACAGCTCTGAGAGCACCGTGCCCAATGGTCCGTAGACCAGGCCCATCAGACACAGCCCCACGACCATCGTCATCACCGCGCCCGCCGTGCCGGCGGCGAACATCGGCGCGAACATCAGGCCGAACGCGAAGATGCCGCCGTTCACCCACATCAGCATGCGGCGGCGCCCCCGCTCGGCCATGACGGCGGCGAGTGGGATCGTCAGCGCGAAGAACAGGATGCCGAACAGTTGGATGATAAGGAACTTCTCGCGGGTGAAGCCAAGCGCGCTGGTCCCCCACGAGAGCGCGAAGACGGTCATCAGATAGAACAGCACAAAGGCCGTAAGCGATACGACGACACCCACGACGAGCACCTTACTGTGATCGCGGAGCACCGCCAGCATCGGCACCTTCACCGGCTCGCGGCCCTTCAACGCATCGCGGAAGACGGGCGTCTCGGTAATCGTCAGCCGCACGTAGAGACCGACGAGCACCAACGCGGCGCTGGAGAGAAACGGAATGCGCCAGCCATACGCGAAAAACTGATTATCGGTAAACCACTCGGAGAGTGCGAGAAAGATGCCGCCGGAGAACAGAAACCCGACCGGCGCGCCGAACTGCGGGAACATACCGTACCACGCGCGCTTTCCGGGCGGCGCATTCTCGATCGCCAACAGCACGGCGCCGCCCCACTCTCCGCCTAGCCCCAGGCCCTGGCCGAAGCGGCAAATCGCCAGCAGTAGCGGCGCCGCGACACCGATCGTCGCGTACGTCGGCAGCGCCCCGATGGCCACCGTCGACACGCCCATCGTCAGCAGCGCAGCGACCAGCGTCGTCTTGCGGCCAACACGATCGCCAAAGTGGCCAAAGAGCGCGGAGCCAACCGGTCGCGCAAGAAAGGCGATGCCGAAGGTCGCCAGTGAGGCGAGCATGGCGGACGCCGGATCGGACGTCGGAAAGAACAGTCGTGGAAACACGAGCACCGCGGCCGTGGCGTAGATGTAGAAGTCAAAGAATTCGATGGTGGTGCCGATCAGGCTGGCAAACAGGACCTGACCGGGGTTGTTGATGCCCTTAATCGGCATGACGGAGGCTGGAGTCGCTGCGCGAATGTCGTTCATCGCCACCAGATGATACTTGGATAAAACCCTCCTGATTCTCGCGAAGGCGCTTCAACTGCGGCCCGCATGCGCACCGGACGCGACATTCGCGCGAGGCCGACCAGGTCGGTGATGCTGGTGCACGCGGTAACCGACGTGCGAGCTGCGCCGATCCATGCGGTAGCCGTCCTGTCATCGTGCGCAATGAACCCTCGGTGGAATGATGGGTCATACCTCTCGGTGCTTACTTCTTCTCAGGCATTGCTGAGGAATGGTGGCTTGTAATTAGCCACTCAGAACCATTCCAGCGATAGGTGTAGCTATAGCGTCCGCTGACCGTTGCCCCTGTCTTGGCAAACGTAAATGTATAAAGACCAGCATCAACCGCGGTGTTGCAATCGATCTCAACAAATCGCAAGTCAATCTTGCCGGAGGGGCGGTCCTCCAGAAAGTGATGGAAGTAATCCTCCTTCTCGGCTGGCGTGAGACGTGGCTTGTTTGAAACGGTGGGCAAGAGGATTGACCGCTCCGCGTAGTTGGCGACTACCTTATGCGGATCACCTGTTTGCAACGACCGATTCCATCGATCAAACAGTGACGCGATTTCCGCTTCGGATGTTGCCTTGCAGCTTTCCGTGCGTACACCTTGCGCACTGGCCTGTGCGACTAGGTTTGAGGCACAGCCTACGAGGGTTGCAGCAACAAAAATCGAACTTAACGACATGAGTTTCATAAAAGGCTCCTTTGAGAGTTGTAAAACAAGAGGCATAACGATGAGTTCAGCAGCGGCGTTTACGCCATCCGCGGGAACGATTGGTTAGACTCAGTCTTTGTGTATCAAACCTAAAATGATCGCTGTCCCTATTTACCGTCTCTCCAACCGTGGTGGCCGTGGCCACGCACCCAGGAAGATCGGGCACGTAAACCGAGTAATTGTTTTCAGCCTTTTCAACTACTACCTTGTAACGCATCTGGTTAGCCGTGCTCCAGGTGAAGTACGTTAGTCGTGACCAAATTGAATGAACAGACCGCCCGCCATAATAAGGGCCAAGCCCACCCAGGTCGAGGCCGGCACGCTCTCTCGGAAAACAAGGCGGCCGCACACAATGCTGACCAGGGCAAAGAAAGCGATGTAGACCCCGAGCAACTTGGAGAAGTCCCACGTAACCGAGTTCACGACAAGTCCGTAGCACCCGAGCAGCACGCAACCCAAAAAGACGACTGCCAACCCATGCCCACGCAAACCCTTGCGGACGACAGCGTCGCCTGCGACCTCGAGGAGGGCCGCCGCAATAAAGGCCAGCCACGGCAGCAGAGATTTCATAGTTCCACCTCGTGTCTCCAGGTTCCGCAATGCATCCGAGATCCCCGAGTCCCCTGCAGTAGATCAACTATTGGGGATTATCAGCAGGAGGAATACACTATGGCGATGAAGACCCCGCCCCATCCGGACGAAATTATCCGAGAGGAGATTATCGAGGCGCTCGATTTGACTGTCACGAGTGCGGCTGAGATTCTCGGCGTTCGCCGCGCCACGCTGTCCGATGTCACCAACGGCAAGGCGTCTGTGTCCGCTGAGATGGCCCTGCGCCTGAAAAAGGCCTTCGGTGTCAGTATGGATCTGCTCTTGAAAATGCAGGCCGGCTACGATGCCGCCCAGGCCCGCATGCATGGCGATCAGATCAAGGTCAAGCGCTTTAAGCCTGCAAGCGCACGGTTCTAAGGGTGAGCGCGGGGCATCGGCGAGAAGCGCTGGTGAGGCGCAATCCCACCTTGAACAAACACTGGCCGCATCAAGCACCGCAACACGGAGAACGCTTTTGCGGCCTTCATTGCCGGCGCGCAAGCGATATCCGGCAGAAGGCAGCGTAAGAGGGCCGCATTCCTCAATAGCCTTAGGTCCCCCAGTTAGCGATGAGATCTCCGACCCAGTGAGTGATGCCGATCACAATGAATGCGATCAGAAGATGTTCACCGACAACTTTCCACGGCGACACGCATTGCTTGCAGGCTATGATATAGCTCAGGACCGCCAGAACGGATAGTCCCCACACCAGACTTGCCATGACGGCAGTAAACAGCGGGAGGAGAAGGATAGGAATGGCGAACGTCATGGCAAAGAGAAACTTCGACATGAAGGTCGCAATGGTGGCCCCCCAAATCTCGCTTGTCGTATGCATATTCTCGGATTCTTCCGACATGTGGATCCCCAGAGCATCGGAAAATGCATCAGCGATCGCAATGGTCAGGATACCCCCCAACACAGCGACCTTTGAATGAGTCCCTGAGTGCAGACCCACCATAAGACCCGATGTTGTGATGACAGCCGACGTCACGCCAAAGGAAAGGCCTATGCGAAGCTGTTCTCTCATGCTTGCTTCCTTTGCCTGCGCCATCGCTCAACAGAGTCGTGATCTGACCGGCTACCTGGCACGTGTGGCTCGCCTGTGCACGTACGAATAGAACTGAATGGCAGGAGACAACGGCTCAGTAGCCGCGACGCCCACCAGGCCCCATACCGCCACCTCCTGGACCCATGCCTCGACCCATAGCGGGCGGCTCATCCTGCAGCGTCATGCCGCGCTCTTTGGCGCGTGCCTTCATTTGCTCATGAAGCTCCTTGCGGATTTGCTCTCGCTCCTCGGCCGTCTTCGCCGCGCGCATTTTGGCGCGATGGTCGGTTCGTTCTTGGGGCGTCATAAGTTGGCTACCGTAGATCTGTTCTTGCTTCTGCGTTTGAGCCTGTTCTTTGGAGGGCTCCGGGTCAGCGGCTAATGCGAACTCAGCAGACAGCGACAGAGCAGCAGCCAGAGCGGGCACTATCAGTCTTCGTTTCATCGTCGTAGGCTCCCTTCCTTATGAAGATGAGTTGCGTTAATCGACTCGCTGCCACTGCAACCCATTCAGTAGCCGCGCTGAACTATATCCGAGTCGATTCGCTGGGATAACAGCACGTTAAACATAGCTCGGTATACGCGGGTGTCAAGAAAAATGAAATTACGAGAAAAGTGAAGAATTAAATGCTCTACATGATCCACTTCGACAGTACTTGCGCCAGACGTTGCCTTCTGGCACAATAACAGCGCTATGACTAAAACCCTTCTTGACAAGGTCTGGCGGGCCCACACGGTTCGAACGCTGCCTTCGGGACAGACGCAGCTTTTCATCGGCCTGCACCTGATCCACGAGGTGACCAGCCCGCAGGCTTTTCAGATGCTGCGGGAGGCGGGGCTCACCGTCCGCTTCCCGGATCGGACCTTTGCCACCCTCGACCACATCGTCCCCACCGCCTCGCAACTCCGCCCCTTCGCCGACGCGATGGCCGAGGAGATGACCGTCCACCTGACCAGAAACTGCAAGGAGTTCGGCATCTCGTTCTTTGACCTGGACAACGACCGACAAGGGATCGTTCACGTCATCGGACCGGAGCTTGGCCTGACCCAGCCGGGCATGACCATCGCCTGCGGCGACAGCCACACCTCCACCCACGGGGCGTTAGGGGCACTGGCGTTCGGCATCGGCACCAGCCAGGTGCGCGATATCCTGGCGACCCAATGTCTGGCGATGGCGAAGCCAAAGCTCCGGCAAATCCGGGTAGAAGGCAGGCTGGCGCGTGGGGTCTACGCCAAGGATGTGATTCTGACGATCATTGGCAGGTTAGGTGTGAATGGGGGGGTGGGTTACGCCTATGAGTACGCGGGATCAGCAATTCATACGATGTCGATGGAAGAGCGCCTAACTATCTGTAACATGAGCATCGAGGGCGGGGCGCGCGTCGGCTATGTGAACCCCGACGTTACCACTTTCGAATATCTCAGGGGACGCCCCTTCGCGCCACAGGGCGAGGCGTTTGACCGGGCGGTAACCTGGTGGAGGGGCATGGCGACAGATCCAGATGCTTCTTTCGACGATGTCGTGCTCCTCCACGCCCCCTCGATCGAGCCGATGCTCACCTGGGGCATCAACCCCGGGCAATCGATCGGAGTCAGTGAACGGATCCCGCATCCACACGACGCACCCGATGTGGACCGGGCTGCCTGGGCCGAGGCGCTGGCCTTCATGGACCTTGAGTCCGGCCGGCCGATCGCCGGGACGCCGATCGATGTCGCCTTCATCGGCTCCTGCACTAACGGGCGTCTCTCTGACTTGCGGGTTGCGGCCGAGGTCGTTCGGGGGCAAACGGTGGCGAAGGGGATCCGGGCCCTTGTTGTGCCCGGTTCTCAGGCGGTGGCGCGAGCGGCCGAGGCCGAGGGATTGCACGAGATCTTTCTGACGGCCGGGTTTGAGTGGCGCAAGGCGGGCTGTTCGCTCTGTCTTGGGATGAATGAGGATAAGCTGACAGGCCGGGAGATCTGCGCCGCGTCCAGCAACCGAAACTTCAAGGGACGCATGGGCAGCCCCACAGGCCGGACCCTCCTGATGAGCCCGGCCATGGTGGCTGCGGCAGCCATCCAAGGGCGGGTCACGGACGTGCGAGAGATGCTACCGTGAGACAGGACGATATTCGACGCCGGATCACCGGTCGCGCGATTTCGCTTCCCGGCAACGACATCGACACTGACCGGATCATCCCCGCCCGCTTCCTGAAATGCATCACCTTCGAGGGGCTTGAGGCGCACGTCTTTGAGGACGACCGCCGCCAGATGCCGGATCATCCATTCAACCAGGCCCGGTACCGTGGGGCGACGATCCTGGTCGCCGGCCAGAACTTCGGCTGCGGTTCCTCGCGAGAGCACGCCCCGGAGGCGCTCAGGCGCTGGGGCATCCGAGGTATCGTGGGCGAGTCGTTCGCCGAGATCTTCTTCGGTAACTGTACGGCGATCGGGCTCCCCTGCCTGACGTCGCACCGGAAGGACCTGACGGAATTGGCGGAGGTCCTGGCGCAGCATCCGGATCAGGAGATCGTGCTCGATCTGGAGAATCGTCTGGTGCGCTTTGGCGACCAGACGATTCCCGCCATGATCCCGGACGGCGCCCGCAATCAGCTCCTGACGGGGACCTGGAACGCGATGGGCGTCCTGCTGGAGGCCGGCAACGAGATCGACCGGGTCGCCAGAAGCCTCCCTTACGTCAACGGCTACTAAAAGATGAGGCTCACGGCGAACGGCATCGACATCCACTACACGATTGAGGGAGAGGGCCCGGTGGTGACCATGAGTCACGCCCTCGGGTGCAATCTCGCCCTCTGGAATGAGCAGGCTAAAGCACTCAGTGCGCGCTATCGGGTGCTCAGATACGACACGCGAGGGCATGGCGCCAGCAGCGCGCCCCCAGGCCCCTACAGCCTGGAGCAGATGGCTGACGACCTGTACGGTCTGCTCACCGGGCTTGGCGTCAGGCAGACGCACCTCGTGGGAATTTCGATGGGCGGGATGATCGGCCAGATTTTTGCACTAAAGTACCCCATGCTGCTCCAGAGCCTGGTCCTCTGCTCCACCACCAGCCGCTACCCAACGGCCGTGCGGTCGGCCTGGGTGGAGCGGATCCGCACGGTGGAAGCGAATGGGGTAGAGCCGATGGTGGAGCCTGCAATTCAGCGCTGGTTTACCCCGTCTTTCCGGGAACACCAACCGGATGTGATGGACCGGGTGCGGGTCATGCTGCGGAGCACGCCGGCGCAAGGATACATTGGCTGCTGCTACGCGATTCCTACCATCGATGTGACTGATCGGCTCGGTGAAGTTCACTGCCCGGCTCTTGTGATCTCGGGTAAAGAAGACCCCGGAACTCCCGTTGCTATGGCGCAGGACATCCACGCTGCGCTACCCTCTTCCAAGCTTGCCATCCTCCCCTCGGCGTCGCATCTGTGCAACCTGGAGCAATGCGAGGCGTTCAACGGTATTCTGCTCGGATTCCTCGACAAGGTAACCGGCTAACGCAGACCTACAAAGAACAGGCTCGTCACACTTGGATTGAGTCTTTTGATTTAGTGGGATATGATGACTTCGTTCAGAGATTCGGTGAAGCCCCTGCACACCCCTTCACATCACGGATCCGTTGTTGATGGAACGCTTTCTTCAATGGTGAAGAGCAACTCCAGTACGTTGCCAAGTTTTGCGAGATAGGTGTAGGTTTCCTCTTTCAATCGAGAGGCGAAGTAGCGTCGCGAATTCCGGATCATTGTTTCTTTCTCAATCCAGTTCTGCCCGCGCCTTGCGATTACCCGGTTCAGTCTATTGGGGCCTCCGTTATACGAAGCCGCCCAGCAGTCTTCGAGCATTTCAGTGGAGACAGAACAGATCTTTCTGACCGTTGGAGTCCACCGGGATGACATGTCGGAGTCAAAAAGGGTGATTGACGCCTTCACAGCATTGACATGATCCTGCATGCCGCGCACAAACACCGGATCAAGCTTGGCTTCAGGAGATTCGTCGAGAATCCGCGCATAGGTGGGACAGATAAACTGACTGATGCCCGTTGCCCCGGCGGGAGACACGCTCATCCTGAACGCGGCGTTTTGGTTGATCGCAACCTCCACCCAATACTTTTCGACCAGTCGTAAGAGCATCCCGTTTTTCTCGGCTTTCCTGAATTCGTCCGGATCCATGTGCTCATCAACAAGCAGCGCGTGAATGAACTCAATTGAGGCAAGTTCACTCAGGTTCTGTTCGGTAAACGTCTTGGATGTCACGTTAAGGTCGTCCAGATCCTGAAGGGCTTGGAGTATTGTCCGCTCCAGATACCTGTGGCCCTCTTCTGCAACCTCTGGTGTATGGAGATCTGAAGAATACGGGACATAGGAACTAATAAGCAGCTCTGCCGGCCCTTGGCGACATATCCGTTTACCGGTTTTTTGGTCCGTCACCACTTTGCGCTCTGTACGCGACGTCCACATCGTAAGATTGATGATGACCAACTCTTCACCATTGCAGGTCAGCAACAGATCTCGGTTAAAGCCCCAACGGCTTCCGCCGCGCCAGATCAGTTCGCAGGTGTTGTCTTTTGCAATCAGTTGAGGTGGCTTGATGTGGGGTCTATTTTTGCTATCGAGCAGAACCGTTTCTTGAAACGTAAAATCTTTCAACTCCCCAGTTTTGCTATTCAGCCCCACCACGGCCACTTCTCGCATCAGCGCTTTTTGACGGACATAGCGAACAGCGCGGTTTTTTCGGACGGCCTCCCGCACAGTGATGATCTGGTGTTTCAACTCCAGTCCATCCAGCCTATTCTGGGCTTCTTTGATCTTTTCAAAGACCGGGGGGGGCTGCGCAGATGCCTGATAGCTGCTTATGAGCAGCCCGAAGAGGACACCCAGCAGCGCTGCCATGCGACGGCCTCTCTGTACCTTCGTGGAAACTGGTCTGGACCTAAATGTCATCTTTGCACATCCCATTTACTATGAGCTTGTTGAATGGTGCACATTTGGGCTTCGACAGGCTCAGCCCGAACGGATTTCTTGCTAAGCCATTTCAGGGTCACCACACTGGCAGTCATGGCGTTCACCTGGGGGTGTTTTTTCTTCCGTCGTTTACGGAGCGCTCGTTTCATCCTCGATCATTTCGGGGGAGAGCCGTGACGACACGGACAATGGAAACGGCGTAGTCGGATCGGTCGCCTCAGGAAATCTCTCTGTGGGGCGGTTCTCGTAGACCGCCTGCATCGCCTTAATAAATACGGGAAGCGCATTGCGGCCTCCGGTCTCCTGCCTTTTGATCTTCCGGCCACTTGGAGTTTCGATCTCGGTCTCCATGGGGAGCTTCTTTTCGCGTCCTATCCAGACCGCCATGCAGTAGGAAGGTGAACAGCCATAAAACCAGTTGTCGGTGGTTTCGCCTTTCTCATTGGTAGCAGTGCCAGTCTTGCCCATCACCGGAAAATCCAGCTTGGGAATATGTCGCTGCTGATCACCTGTTTTTACAAGCCTGCCGGTACCATGGGGAAGTTCAATCGGCGCCCGAAGCGCACGTGTAATGGCCAGCACCAGCGTTTCGGCCTCTTGTTTCGCGTTATCTTCAATCGTCTTTTTTTCATCGTCGCTCAGCTCACCGTCGTATCCGTTCCGTCTCTTTTCGGCCTGGAGCTTTTTCGACAGCTCTTCCTCGACCATTTTTTGAAAGACATTTTCCGGCTCTTTTATCGTGACGGCATACGCCACCTCTCCGGATGGACCATCAATCTCTTCAATCACATAAGGCTCAACTCGCGTCCCCATAAGTCCGGTCAACGCCACAGTCATATCGAGCGGTGAGACATCAATCGACCCGATCGCAACCGTCAGTCCGGGATTAATCGTGTGCTCGGGAAGCGAAAATTGCTTTGCAACCTCAGGCGCGATAAGTTCGATCCCTTCGCGTTTTGCGCGTTCGGGGTCCATCGTCTGAAGGTGCATACCGAGTCTGGCCATAAGCTGGAGCATTTCTTCTTTGTAGACAAGTCGTTGCACTCGTGAACCTCTGGCTGCTGATCGAACGTCCCTGATCGCACTCATGGTGCAGGCATTTCGTGATTCGGCGATACAACGGATCGGCTCGCTGATATCGACATAGCGTTGCAACGCTTCATACGGGAAGTTCTGGATGTAGTGTCTGCCGCGCCCGTTACCCATCGAAATATAGATCGCTGATCTGCCATCAGCCCTGCCGTACGAATCATCCAACGTGCAGGGCCCGAACCCTTGGTCTTTACAGGACAGCCGCCCACCCTTCCGGATCCACGTCGCGTAAAAGAACGGCTTGCAGGCTGATCCGCAGTGTCGCTTGATCTGGTTCAGCAGATATTCATTCTCCTGGAATGTCGGCTCTTGCGCAAATACCTTAATCGCCCCGGTCCTGGCATCAATGAGAATGGCTACCCCCCACAAATCGGTGAGAGTAGGATTTCGTCCTTTCATGGCCCCCAGCGATTCATGGAGAGCCTCGGCTGCCGCTCGCTGCCAGCTACAATTGACGGTAGTATGGACCTTGAGCCCCTGATCGACCAGGCGCGTCTTCTCAATGATCTGTCGTCGAGCGAATTCGGCTACGTGGAGCGCTCTGCATTGGTCATGCTCTTGCCGTTTTGGTATCGGCAGCCGCTGGAATTCCTCTCGCTGCGCTTCAGTGATCATCTGTCTGCTGACCAGTTGCTCAAGCACCCTTCCCCGAAGCTTCAACGCCTCATTCGGGTCGATGAATGGGGAGCGCCGCGGTGTCCTCCAGGTTCCAATGATCATCGCGGCTTCTGCAACGGACAGCTCTCCCGGCTCTTTATGGAAGTAATAATCGCTGCACGCTTTGACCCCATATCGCCCATGCCCACAAAAGACATTGTTGAGGTACAGCTCGAGGATTTTCTTTCTGCCCAGGCGCCCCTCAAGCAGCGTCGCGATCCACAGCTCTCTGCTCTTCCGCCACAATTTAGCGCTCAACGCCTTGGTCTCCCGCTCGTGTCGGAGTTCCTCTTCCGCAAACAACAGGCGCGCAACCTGCTGGGTGATGGTCGATCCCCCTTGCTCGAAGCTCAACGTCTTGAGATCCTGCCACAACGCGCGCATGATGCCACGGCCGCTGATAGGCGTCAGGCGCTTCTCAAAATCTCTGTCCTCTATCAGCACAGCGAGCTTTGGAAAGTGTCCCATCTCTTCCAACTTGATGATCTCGCGGCAGTAGGTGCAATACTCTCTCAGCTCTTCACCCTGCTCCGCATACAGGGTGCTGGTTTCACGACGATCCTGTATCCGCGAGAAGTCTGGCCATCGGAAGAAGCCGTTGAGGTACAGCATGAGAAACATCCCGACGGCAAGAGGAAGCGTCAGCAGAAAAATTGTCGAGAGCAGCGGCAGGATCGAGCGGGCGACCTTTGTCAGATCACCCACCGACTCAAGCCTATTTCTCAGGGCAATGGTGAACCGAGCGATATGAGCCCTCATATCGCTACCGACAACTGTGAGCCATTTCTTAACCATGACTTACATTATACGCCTTTCATCTCAAGATGTAAGCCAAGCTCATGGGCGAAGGTCCCTCACGTCGAGTTCCCGCGACTTTTTCCCGAGACTTTCCGCTTGACAGCGGGATCGAAGAACGCTATCACACTATGCTCAATCTTCTTGGAAGATCTCCGCTGCCAGCCTGGCCCCCGTCTTTCGGTGGGCTCCGTAAAGGATGGCTGTTCATATTGCTCAGCGTGGCCGTTTTTCACGTGACTTATCGCACGGTTTCGGCTATATTTGATGGCAATTCTCATTGAACGACGGCTTCAAAAAGGTGGAAGGAGAACTTTGTGACTGACCAGACGAATTCAGTGTCTGTGACCCCTTTCGGTATCCCGCCACGACAGGGTCTATACGACCCGGCTTACGAGCATGATGCCTGCGGCGTCGGCTTCGTGGTCGATATCAAGGGTCGTAAATCCCATACTATCATCCAGCAGTCGCTGACGATTCTGAAGAATCTGCTGCATCGTGGCGCCTGCGGCGCCGAGCCGAACACGGGCGATGGAGCCGGCATTCTCATTCAGATGCCCCATGCCTTTCTTGCCCGCGAGTGCGCCCAGATCGGGTTCACCCTGCCCGCGCCGAAGCAGTACGGCGCCGGGCTGGTCTTCCTGCCCACGGACCCTTCGCAGGCCGCAAAATGCCAGGCGATCTTCGAGGAGCTGATCCTGCAAGAGGGGCAGACGCTCCTGGGGTGGCGCGACGTACCGACCGACGATTCGCAGATCGGCCCAAGCGCCAAGGCCGCTGAGCCGGCCTTCAAGCAGATCTTCATCGGCCGCAACCCGGCCATTCAGGACGATTGGGCGTTCGAACGGACGCTCTACGTGATCCGCAAGCAGGTCGAGCATGTGGTCTACGACTCGGCCCTGCCGCAGCGGAAGCTCTTCTATCTGCCAAGCCTCTCCTCAACTACGCTGATCTACAAGGGAATGCTCTCGGCGGATCAGATCGAGACGATCTTCCCGGACCTCATGGACCCGGCCGTTGAATCGGCGCTGGCGCTGGTTCACCAGCGCTTTTCGACCAACACCTTCCCCTCTTGGCCGCTGGCCCACCCCTACCGGTATATGGCCCATAACGGCGAGATCAACACGCTGCGCGGCAACATCAACTGGATGCGCGCTCGCGAGGCGCTGTGCGAATCCGAACTGCTGCCCGACCTCAAGAAGATCTTTCCGATCGTGCTGGAGGGTGGGAGCGACTCGGCGATCTTCGATAACGTCCTGGAGTTCCTGGTCATGGCCGGGCGTCCCCTGCCCCACGCCATCCTCATGATGATCCCGGAGGCCTGGAGCGGTCACGAATCGATGGGTGAGGAGCGCAAGGCCTTCTACGAGTACCACGGCTGCCTGATGGAGCCCTGGGACGGGCCGGCCTCGATTGCCTTTACCGACGGGACGGTGATCGGGGCGGTGCTGGACCGCAACGGACTGCGCCCGTCGCGCTACTACGTCACGAAGGACGGCCTGGTCGTCATGGCATCAGAGGTTGGGGTATTGGATATCCCGCCCGAGAATGTGCTGATCAAAGAGCGCCTGCACCCCGGCAGGATCTTCCTGGTGGACACCGCCCAGGGGAGGATCATCGACGATACCGAGTTGAAGCATGCCTTTGCCACCGAGCACCCGTATCGAGAGTGGCTCGATTCGAACCTGATCCCGCTGGAGGAGTTACCGGCGCCGCCTCACGTGCATGAGCCGGATCACGAGACAGTACTGCAGCGGCAGCAGCTCTTCGGCTATACCCATGAAGATCTGCGCCTCCTGATCGGGCCGATGGCCATGAAGGGTGAGGAGCCGGTCGGCTCCATGGGGACCGACACGCCGCTTGCCGTCCTCTCCAACCGTCCGCGTCTGCTCTACGACTATTTCCAGCAGCTCTTCGCCCAGGTGACCAACCCCCCGTTGGACGCAATCCGGGAAGAACTGGTCACTCAGATGGCGACCACCATCGGACCGGAACGGAACCTGCTCAAGCCGGAGCCTGAAAGCTGCCGGCAGATCAAATTGAAGACACCGGTTCTGGATAACGAGGAGTTGGCGCGGATCCGTTATATGGATCTACCCGGCTTCAGGTCGATGACGCTGCCGATGCTGTTCCCGGTGGCCGAAGGCGGCAAGGGCCTCCAGCAGGCGCTGGAGGAGCTGTGCCGCAAGGCGAGCCAGGCTATTGCGGATGGTTATACCTTCCTCATCCTGTCCGACCGGGGTGTATCGAAGGATCTGGCCCCGATCCCGGCTCTCCTCGCCACCGCCGGCGTTCATCATCACCTGGTTCGTGAGGAAACCCGGACGCGTGCCGGACTGATAATTGAGAGCGGCGAGCCGCGCGAGGTCCACCATGCCGCGTTGCTCATCGGATACGGCGCGGGCGCCGTCAACCCATACCTGGCCTTCGAAAGCCTCGACGATATGATCCGCGAGGGGCTGCTGCCCGAGATGGACCACAAGAAGGCCGTCAAGCACTATATCAAGGCGCTCAATAAGGGCGTCCTGAAGGTGATCTCCAAGATGGGGATCTCCACGATCCAATCTTACCGTGGCGCCCAGATCTTCGAGGCGATCGGGCTGGACAAGGCGTTCGTCGACCGGTGCTTCACCTGGACCGCCTCCCGAATCGGCGGTATCGGGATCGATGGGATTGCCGAAGAGGTGATCCTCCGCCATCGCAAGGCCTTCCCAGACAGACCCGTCGGCGAGCCAAACCTTGAGTGGGGCGGTGAATATCAGTGGCGGCGAGACGGCGAGTATCATCTCCTGAATCCCGAGACGGTCGCGAAGCTGCAGTACTCTACACGGACCGGCCAATACACTATCTTCAAGGAGTACACCACGCTGGTCAACAATACCAGCCAGAACCTGTGCACCCTCCGGGGGCTGTTCGAGATCAAGCGCGCCGAGCAGCCGATTCCGATCGAAGAGGTCGAGCCTGCCGAGTCGATCCTCAAGCGCTTCGCCACCGGGGCCATGTCGTACGGCTCCATCAGCCAGGAGGCCCACGAGACGCTGGCCATTGCCATGAACAGGCTGGGCGCCAGGTCGAATACCGGAGAGGGGGGCGAGGATCCCGCTCGCTTCATACCGGATCCCAACGGCGACTGGCGTCGCAGCGCCATCAAGCAAGTCGCCTCCGGTCGCTTCGGGGTCACCAGCGAGTACCTGGTCAATGCCACCGATCTGCAGATCAAGATGGCGCAGGGCAGTAAGCCTGGTGAGGGTGGCCAGCTCCCCGGCGCAAAAGTCTATCCCTGGGTCGCCAAGGTGCGGCATTCAACCCCTGGCGTGGGCCTTATCTCGCCGCCGCCGCACCATGACATCTACTCCATCGAAGACATTAAACAGCTCATCCATGACTTGAAGAATAGTAATCCAAGTGCTCGTATTCACGTCAAATTAGTAGCAGAAGTTGGAGTTGGGACGATCGCAGCCGGGGTAGCTAAGGCCTTTTCCGATGTGGTTCTGATCTCCGGATTCGATGGGGGGACGGGGGCTTCCCCGCTGGGTTCCATCAAGCACGCAGGCCTGCCATGGGAGCTGGGACTGGCCGAGACTCAGCAGGTACTGGTGATGA
Organism: Candidatus Methylomirabilis sp.; assembly: GCF_028716865.1. Classification (NCBI taxonomy): domain Bacteria; phylum Methylomirabilota (SeqCode); class Methylomirabilia (SeqCode); order Methylomirabilales (SeqCode); family Methylomirabilaceae (SeqCode); genus Methylomirabilis (SeqCode); species Methylomirabilis sp. (SeqCode). The sequence continues at coordinate 101,778 of NZ_JAQUOY010000005.1, forward strand.
ACAAGCTCCGGGATCGGATTGCCGTCCAGGTCGATGGTCAGATGAAGACCGGGCGCGATGTCGTCATCGCCGCGCTGCTGGGTGCCGAGGAGTTTGGCTTCTCCACGGCGCCGCTGGTCGTATCAGGCTGTATCATGATGCGCGTCTGCCATCTGAACACCTGCCCGGTGGGAGTCGCCACTCAGGATCCAGAGTTGAGAAAGAACTTCTCCGGCAAGCCGGAGTATGTCGAAAATTTCTTCCGCTTCATTGCGGCCGAGGTGCGCGAGCTGATGGCGGAACTTGGCTTCCGCACCATGGATGAGATGATCGGTCGCGTGGATAGGCTCGACACGAAGAAGGCGGTGGAGCACTGGAAGGCCAAGGGACTGGACTTCTCGTCGATCCTCTATCGCCCGGAGGTCGGGCCTGAGGTGGCCATCCGTAAGGTGCGAGAGCAGGATCATGGCCTGGAACAGTCGCTGGACATGACCACCATCGTCCCGCTCTGCGAACCCGCGCTCGAACGGCGGGAGCCGGTGGGCCTTCGCCTACAGATCAGGAATGTCAACCGCACGGTCGGCACTATCCTGGGCTCCCAGGTGACCAGGCGCTACGGGGGCGACGGCCTACCGGAGGACACGATCCGGATCCACTTCACCGGGTCGGCCGGGCAAAGCTTCGGCGCCTTCATCCCCAAAGGGGTCACGCTGGCCCTGGAGGGCGACAGCAACGACTACCTGGGGAAGGGGCTGTCGGGCGGTAAGATCATTGTCTTCCCCCCTCGTCAGGCGACGTTCGTCCCTGAAGAGAATATTCTGGTCGGTAACGTAGTGCTATACGGCGCCACAAAGGGTGAGGTCTATCTCCGGGGCGTCGCCGGCGAGCGGTTCGCGGTGCGCAACAGCGGGGCTCATGCGGTGGTGGAAGGTGTCGGCGACCATGGCTGCGAGTATATGACCGGCGGCCGCGTGGTGGTCATCGGTCACACCGGGCGGAATTTCGCCGCCGGGATGTCCGGGGGCGTGGCCTATGTCCTGGACGAAGCCGGCGACTTCAAGACCCGGTGCAATCTCAGTATGGTTGATCTGGAAGCCTTAGATACCGAGGAGGAGATTGAGGAGGTCAAGGAGCTACTGCGCCGCCACCTCCGCTATACCGGCAGCACGGTGGCTGAGCGGATCCTCGGAAGCTGGCAGACAATGGAGGCCAAGTTCGTCAAGGTGATACCAAAAGACTACAAACGGGCGATGAAAGCAATGAAACGCGCTGAGACTGAAGGGATCCCCTGGGAACAGGCGGTGATGATGGGCGCCCATGGGTAAGCCAACCGGTTTCATCGAGTTCAAGCGCGAAAAGCAACCATACCGGCCGGTCGAAGAGCGGATCAAAGACTGGCAGCAGGTGATGCTGCCGTGGCCGACAGAGGTGCTGAGGCGGCAAGGGGCGCGCTGCATGGACTGCGGCATCCCGTTCTGCCATCAGGGCTGCCCGCTTGGCAATATCATCCCGGACTGGAATGACCTGGTCTACCGCGACCGCTGGCAGGACGCCATCGAGCGCCTGCACGCCACCAACAACTTCCCGGAATTCACCGGGACCGCCTGCCCGGCGCCCTGCGAGGGCTCATGCGTCCTCGGGATCAACAACGACCCCGTGACGATCAAGGCGATCGAGTTAGCCATTGTCGAGCACGCCTTCGAGGCCGGATGGATCAAGCCAGAACCTCCCGCGCTACGCACCGGAAAAAAAGTGGCGATTGTGGGCTCGGGTCCGGCAGGGCTTGCGGCAGCCCAGCAGCTCAACCGCGCCGGTCATTGGGTGACGGTCTTCGAACGGGCCGACCGGATCGGCGGCCTGTTGCGCTACGGGATTCCGGAGTTCAAACTGGAAAAGCGGGTGCTGGACCGACGGCTTGATCAGATGACTAAGGAAGAGGTTCAATTCCGTATTCAGGCAAACGTTGGGGTGAATGTGGCGATCGAGGAGCTTCGGCGCGAGTTTGATGCCATTCTTCTCGCTGGAGGGGCCACTGCGCCGCGCGACCTTGCGGTCCCCGGGCGCGAACTGCGCGGGATCCACTTTGCCATGGAGTACCTGACGCTTCAGAACCGGCGCTGCCAGGACGAGGTCATCCCTGATGAGGCGTTCATCACCGCCAACGGAAAGCGTGTGGTCATCATCGGCGGTGGCGACACCGGCGCCGACTGCCTCGGGACTGCCCACCGTCAGGGGGCGCTGTCCGTCCACCAATTCGAGTTGCTCCCCCAACCACCCGACACCAGGGCGTCGAATAATCCCTGGCCCCAGTGGCCGGTCATCTTCCGTACCTCCTCCGCCCATGCGGAGGGCGGCATCCGCGAGTTCTCGATCTCTACAACCCGCTTCTCCGGAGAAAATGGCCAGGTCCAGAAGCTGCACGCACACAGGGTCGAGATGATCACCGAAAACGGCCGGATGGCCTTCAGACCGATCCCCGGCACCGAGTTCGAACTGGAAGTGGACTTGGTCCTGCTGGCCATGGGCTTTCTGGGTCCAGAGCGCAGCGGACTGCTTAGTGAACTCAGCGTACGACTCACCGACCGCGGCAACGTCTGGCGGGATCAGGACTGGATGACCAGCGTGCCTGGCGTCTTTACGGCCGGCGATATGCAGCGCGGCCAATCGTTGATCGTCTGGGCTATCGCCGAAGGCCGTAGCGCCGCCCGAGGCATCGACCGCTACCTCATGGGCCATTCCGCCCTCCCCGCTCCCCTCCCCTAATCCACCAGATCATCCATTCGCACTGGGGAGGCGCGGGCGTTTTGTGCGCCGTCTCAAAGTGCGGGTGCGCCGCTCTCCCTGAAGAGCCGCTGGTCCCGCGTATCGGGGATCTTTACGTCATGATCGCGGTTCTGGACGGGTAACTATGGGGCTGCCGCCCCTTGTGCTCCCTCTTTCAATACGAGAAATACAAAGCAGACCGAAGGACTCCTGGTATACTTAAACATACAAACCGGAAGTTCGCCAAATTGAAACGCGAGTTCGATGGTTATTTCCGCTCAGTTCGTCTCGAACATCGCTGACCCACCGCGGCAACACAGGCGCGTACCTCGCCGCGTCAAGGCCGGCTCTCTGCTGTGGTTTCTTGCAACCCTCGCAGTCATTGCGGGGCTGCTGACATCAGGGTCGGGCCTGCTACTGGCCGCAGGCGCCACAACCCGGATGGCCGCTGCCTCCCAGTCCGCCACTCTTGCCGGTCAGCTTCTGGTTGCCAAGGATGAACTTCGAGATCCACGATTCGTCCGCTCCGTGATCTATCTCCTCCATCATGACGCGAATGGAGCGATGGGTCTCATCCTGAACAGGCCGGTCGGAGAGGCATCCCTATCTGAGCTGCTGAAAGACGCGGGGTTGGAAGGCACGGGGGTAAAGGGAAAGATCCGCGTACACTTTGGAGGACCGGTCGATCCTGGACTGGGATTCGTCCTACATACTGCGGACTACAAGATCGAGGGCACTAAAGTCGTCAAGAACGGCATCGCCGTAACGGCGCAACCGGAGATTCTCCGCGCCATTGGCGCCAGGACAGGCCCACACAAGAGCCTCTTTGCGCTGGGGTATGCCGGTTGGGCGCCAAGCCAGCTCGAGGCCGAAATCAAGGCCGGGGCATGGGAGATCGTCCCGGCCGACGAAGCGCTCGTGTTCGATGAGAACGCTGAGACGAAGTGGGAGCGCGCTCTGGCCCGACGGACGATTCGTCTCTGATTTTCACACCGCATTCCCCCTGAAACCAAGTTGTCGCTGCCCTGAAAGCCCCCCTACAGTCCCTTCTCCGCCCGATGTGGAGGATGGGAAGGGGAGTACAAGCAGAACTTTTTTGTCTATCGGCAAACGGAAGGTCCATGAGGCTTCAGAGGTTCCAGCCTACCAGAATCCTGATCGTTAGGAGACTGAATTAGGGAAGAGGAAGACCATTTCAAGGAATAACTACGGCCGTAGATGCTAGCGAAACTCGCAGGACTTCACAGGAATAGCCCGCTTTTCTCTGAAAAGTTTGGTGGGCCGTATAGGACTCGAACCTATGACCCGCTGATTAAGAGTCAGCTGCTCTACCAACTGAGCTAACGGCCCCTCCGAGCTGATAGCTGTTAACTTTCAGCTATCAGCATTTTCATGGCGCGCCCAGGGAGACTCGAACTCCCGACCTACTGCTTAGAAGGCAGCCGCTCTATCCGGCTGAGCTATGGGCGCCTAACAACAGGATATGGGGGTTAGGGGATAGGGGATAGAAAACAAGGAACCCGCTGCTATCCACGCCTCAGCCCTGAACCCTTCACCATATACCCTACGCTCTTTTATGGCGCGCCCAGGGAGACTCGAACTCCCGACCTACGGATTCGAAGTCCGGCGCTCTATCCGGCTGAGCTATGGGCGCGTGGGGTGAACGGAGGGACTCGAACCCTCAACCCCTGGAGCCACAGTCCAGTGCTCTGCCATTGAGCTACGCTCACCATTCGAACCGCGTACACAGTTTAGAGGGTAGGGTTGCGTCATTCCGATCCCCTACCCCCTATACCCTAAACCATTTCTTTTATTGGCGCGCCTGGCCCGATTTGAACGGGCGACACACGGCTCCGGAGGCCGTTGCTCTGTCCGGGCTGAGCTACAGGCGCGAAAACCCTACATTGTGGTCGGGGCGAGAGGATTTGAACCTCCGACTCCCTGCTCCCAAAGCAGGTGCGCTACCAGGCTGCGCCACGCCCCGCCTTTCATCTCCTCCCTAACCGCAACCGCCGACCTTTCAGCCTCCGGTCAGCTCACGCTACGGCAAACAAAACGCCGCAACAGCGGTTTTGCTTTCTCGAGGGCACGCGCACGATGGCTGATTCGATTCTTGGCATCCGGTGGAAGCGAGGCCATCGTCACACCATACTCTGGAACGATGAAAATAGGGTCGTAACCGAACCCGCCATCGCCGTTTGGGGCCTCGGCGATGATCCCCTGGCAGCTCCCATGAAACAGGGTCAGCTCTCCTCCTGGGCCAGCCACGGCCACCACACACTGAAAAGAAGCTCCTCGCCAAGAACGCGGTATTCCTGTGAGCAATTCGAGGATCCGCTGATTGCGTTCCCGATCGGTCGCTGTCGGGCCGAGGTAACGGTTGGAGTGAACTCCGGGCTGCCCTCCGAGGGCTTCCACCTCGAGACCGGAATCGTCGGCAAGCGCCCAGTACCCGCTTAGTTCTGCTGCTGCCTTGGCCTTCGTCGCGGCATTCTCAGCGTACGTGGCACCGGACTCAACCGGAGGAATATGCCCGCCAAGCGAGGCGATCGATAAAAAAGAAATCCTCAGGTCGCTGAGGATGTTCGCAATTTCTCGAAATTTTCCTTCGTTTGCCGTCGCCAGAACCAATTGCATTCTAGGAATCTCGCCACCGAATGTCAAGCTACATCTTTACATCTTCAAGCCGTTGATCTCAGCTCCCAGAAGTTGATGTTGGAGGTCAACGAGCTGCTCGATACCTCGAGTCGCCAACTGGAGCATCTGGTCTAACTGGGCCTTATCGAATGGAACCTCCTCTGCCGTCCCCTGGATCTCGACGAACCTCTTGGAGCCGGTCATCACCACATTCATATCCACATCGGCCATGGAGTCCTCGGCATAGTTGAGGTCCAGCAAGAGTTCTCCTTCCACACATCCGACACTCACACCGGCCACGAAATCCTTTAGGAGCGGTCCCTTGAGTTGGCCGTTCTCTTGAAGACGAGAGAGCGCATCGGTCATTGCCACAAAGGCCCCTGTGATAGCGGTAGTTCGAGTCCCTCCGTCAGCCTGGATCACATCACAATCTATCAGCACTGTCCGCTCGCCCAAGCGTGTCAAATCAATCACCGCCCGCAGGGACCGGCCAATGAGACGCTGGATCTCGAATGTCCGACCGCTAGCCTTCCCGGTCGCCGATTCCCGAGCTGTCCTCGTCTTGGTCGCGCGTGGGAGCATCCCATATTCCGCAGTCACCCACCCCTGACCGGTTGCACGCAGGAACAGCGGAACCTTTTCCTCTATCGTGGCTGTACAGAGGACTTTAGTCTCACCGACCTCAATGAGCAGAGACCCTTCAGCATGCTTGAGGAATCCGCGGTTCACCTTCACCGGCCTGATCTCGTCTATTTTCCGACCATCACTCCTCACAAGCTCTCCTTTCGCGCAATCACCCGCCAGCCATCTCAAAAGACGTACTGGGGAGACAAGGGCATCCGTGTATCAACATGCCCTGCCAACGTTGGAATCTCAGTTCCCTCCACAAGGATCTGTACGTGCGTGATCTGGACAAAGTTCGAGGCAAGCGTATTGACAATAGAGAATACGGCGTAGAGCTCTGCTTGAGCGCCTCCTGACAAGCCATCCCGTAACCCCCGATTGAAATCGACGTACGCAGTCCCGAACGAATCAATAAACAGATTGAGAAGCTGGGCCTCCCGAGGAACCGCCGCCGCAAGCGTACTACTTTTCGGCCCGTTCATAAGCTCGGTCAAGATCCGCTTTGCCTCTTCTGTTGTCGTCGCCTCACTTCCTATCTCTCGGACCTCCTCATGGAACGAGTTGCCGTCACCGGCTAAGAAGAAGAGCGTTGCACTTTTCTTCCCACTCTCGAATGTCGGCTTCATCGGTTCTGAGGCAGTACGCTGGACGGCAGGTCTGTCCACGGTGACCGCTTTGCTACCCCAAAGAGCGATCGCACCGACGATCACCACCAGCAAGGCGATCAGGATAGCCGCAATCTTCATGTGGCACATTGCCATTCTCCTACAAACAGCTCATGAAACGCTGCCCGACACGACACACGAAAATGTTATCCCGGAAGTTGTCAGCTTTCAGCGCTCAACTCTTCCGATCCATCCCTCCGCCGCGGCGGAGGCTGATGGTTGGACGCTCTTTTCTTTCGTCGGCCTCGCAATAGCCGTTGAGGACTCGGGCATCAATCCTACCCGTTTTTCATACCTTGCCTTAAACTGGGCGATGCCGGCCAGCAGAGCCTCTGCGACCTGTTGCCGATACGCCTCTTGCTCAAGTTTTCGCTCTTCCTGAGGGTTCGTAATAAAGGCGACCTCCACAAGAACCGACGGCATCGCCGCCCCGATCAGCACGAAGAAGGGTGCCGACTTGACCCCGCGATTGTCTACCCCGAGACTCTGCCCAAGTTCGTTCAGGAGCAGCTCTGCCAACTCACTGGATTCCCTGACATAGAACGTTTGAGTCAGGTCCCAAAGAACAGTTTTCAAGCCTCGCTGCGCATCCTGGCCGACGCCCTCAAGGTTGAGGGCTGTGTTCTCTCTGACGGCAGAAGCCTTTGCGCCTCGATCCGATGGTTCGCGGCTCAAAAAATAGGTCTCAAAACCGACAGCACGACTCCCTGGAGCCGCATTGACGTGCAAACTGATGAAGAAATCGGCTCGGTGTCGATTGGCGATCATCGTTCGGCTCTCAAGTGGGACAAACACATCCTCCGTCCGGGTCATGATAACCTTCATCCCAAGATTCTCTTCGATCAATCGCTGTAACTTGAAGCCGACATCCAGGACGATATCTTTCTCCATCGCTCCTGATGGGCCGATCGCACCAGAATCTCTTCCTCCATGGCCGGGATCGATGACGACTGTCCTGACAATAGGTTCCGGGGACGATGCGGCAGACAACTCAGGTGGCTCGACACCTCGAGTCGCCGGTTTCGCCTGATCTCCTCGTTTAGGTGTCGCCTTCGCCAGAGCATCAACTTGCCGTGAATTCTGCACCTGCTCTTCGATGGGAAAGAGATCGACAACAATCCGATCAGGCTCTCCCATGGCGAATGCCTTGCTCCGCAAACGGCGTCCTGCCCCATGGATCGTGATCTGGCTGTTACTACCAAGCTGTTGGGTTTCAACTGAGGCCACAAGGCCATCAGAGACTTGACTGAATCGGATTGCGGGGCTTACAGTTCCGCGCTTCACCTCCAGTACAACTCGTCCTGATGCCCCATCGTCCCTGAGAATGAAATCGTGCGATCGAGTTCCTTCCAAGACGATCCTGGTATGATCCTGGTAGGTGCGAAACCGTAAAAGACTCAGCGAGTACGCCTTTTGGGCGATCCTGACTACCCGCGCCTCAGGATCCCAGTTAATCCGGCCTTCACCGTATCGCACACCAAGCGCAATTGGCAGGAGCTCAAGGGGAACGACCACACCTCCCCCGAGCTTTCGAGGCGGATCGGACAGTAAGATAACGGATTTTCCCATCCGAACTTTGGGAGAGCCGACTGTGACTGACAGCGAGGATTTCCCAAGCTGAATTCGGTAGCTTCGGCCAGTCAGTAGCGGTTTCGGAGAATTTCCTACGGCCTTGGTTAGGCTTGCCAACGGCAGATATTCAGCGCCATGGACCTTCACTAATGAGAGGGTCAAAGAATCATTCTCGCGATCAATCCTTACCTGAGCAGCCTCAGCAGAGGAAGCGACCGCACCTGCCATGACCAAGACCCCAAAAAGCACAGCTAGTCTGCCTGAAGACTGTTGAACACACCTCTGCCAGTTCAAACCGAACCTCTCATCCTCTACCACGCCAAGAAATGTAAGTATCTCTAGAAATGGATCATCCCATCTCTTCATGCACTTGTCAAAGGCGAAGACTGGCCCAAAAAAGAAATGCCCTCACGAAACCTTCCGTGGGGGCATTTCAAAAAACTCCTGGCGGCGACCTACTCTCCCGCGCAGTTGCCCACGCAGTACCATCGGCGCTGGAGGACTTCACTTCCGTGTTCGGAATGGGAACGGGTGTTTCCCCTCCGCTATGGCCACCAGGAATCTTTACAGGAATATTTGAATAGCTTTCCGGGTCCTTCGAGGGCCGCGGTCTATGAGTCAACTAATGCGACGTCGACCTCAGTGGAAACGAATTCACTCGTATCCGCTCCTTAATTCTGGCGAACTGTTTACGGCTCAGCACCTTTTTTGCCACTAATTCATCGAGCTTGCGATATGGCCGATGCTGGATAACTCGCTCCGCCAGCTCTCGACCAATTCCAGGCAGCTTTTCCAGTTCTCGAGCCGTCGCCGAGTTAAGGTTCAGCTTCCGCGCTACAGACTTCGTAACGACAGGCGACTCTTCGCCTGCTACGTTCCACTCAGATCCTGCCCACGCGACCGAAGTGTATATACCGACCACCCCAACAAATACGGCTACAAACAGGGGCGCGATTTCTCTCATCACCAAGAATCCAATACAGAAGAAAAAATATTTGGGGTCAAGCCTCACGACCGATTAGTACCAGTAGGCTGAACGCATTGCTGCGCTTACACGTCTGGCCTATCAACCTTGTGATCTACAAGAGGTCTTCAGGGGCTTGCGCCCGGGAGATCTCATCTTGGGGTGGGCTTCGCACTTAGATGCTTTCAGCGTTTATCCCTTCCGAACATAGCTACCCAGCGATGCCCTTGGCAGAACAACTGGCACACTAGAGGTTCGTCCATCCCGGTCCTCTCGTACTAGGGACAGATCCCCGCAAATCTCCTACGCCCGCAGCAGATAGGGACCGAACTGTCTCACGACGTTCTAAACCCAGCTCGCGTACCGCTTTAATGGGCGAACAGCCCAACCCTTGGGACCTGCTTCAGCCCCAGGATGCGATGAGCCGACATCGAGGTGCCAAACCTCCCCGTCGATGTGGACTCTTGGGGGAGATAAGCCTGTTATCCCCGGAGTACCTTTTATCCGTTGAGCGATGGCCCTTCCACTCGGGACCACCGGATCACTAAGCCCTGCTTTCGCACCTGCTTGACTTGTAGGTCTCGCAGTTAAGCTCCCTTATGCCTTTGCACTCAACGCACGATTGCCGACCGTGCTGAGGGAACCTTTGGGCGCCTCCGTTACACTTTAGGAGGCGACCGCCCCAGTCAAACTGCCCACCTGACATTGTCCCCGACCTGGCTTCACAGGTCTAGGTTAGAACCCCAGTAGAGTAAGGGTGGTATTTCAAGGATGGCTCCACGGAAGCTAGCGCCCCCGCTTCACAGCCTCCCACCTATCCTACACATACTGCACCAAGATTCAATGCCAAGCTACAGTAAAGGTTCACGGGGTCTTTCCGTCTAGCTGCGGGTAACCGGCATCTTCACCGGTACTACAATTTCACCGAGCCACTCGCTGAGACAGCGGCCAAGTCGTTACGCCATTCGTGCAGGTCGGAACTTACCCGACAAGGAATTTCGCTACCTTAGGACCGTTATAGTTACGGCCGCCGTTTACCGGGGCTTCGATTCAGAGCTTTTCCACCTTGCGGCAGATAACCCCTCCTGTTAACCGTCCGGCACCGGGCAGGCGTCAGTCCGTATACATCGCCTTTCGGCTTGGCACGGACCTGTGTTTTTAGTAAACAGTCGCTTGGCCCAATTCTCTGCGACCTTCCAGCGCTTTGCGGGGTAAACCCGCTCACGCCGGCAGGGTACCCCTTCTCCCGAAGTTACGGGGCTATTTTGCCGAGTTCCTTAGCGAGTGTTCTCTCGAGCGCCTTGGAATGTTCTTCCTGTCTACCTGAGTCGGTTTGCGGTACGGTCGTCTAGCGACTCGCTAGAGGCTTTTCTTGGCAGCGTGGGCTGAGCCAGTTTGTGGCCTTGCGGCCTCCCCATCACCTCTCGGAGTTAATGCCTCGACGGATTTGCCTATCGAGACCCCCTACCGGTTTAGAGCCCGACATCCAACACGGGCATGGCCTACCCTCCTGCGTCCCCCCATCGCGTCTTTGTCGTCGCCAGGCGGTACAGGAATATTAACCTGTTGTCCTTCGCTTACGCCCGTAGGCCTCAGCTTAGGCCCGACTAACCCTGGGCGGATTATCCTTCCCCAGGAAACCTTAGACTTACGGCGACTAGGTTTTCCACCTAGTTTATCGCTACTTAGGCCGGCATAATCTCTTCTGCACTCTCCACCGGTCGTTACCGTCCAGCTTCACTGACTGCAGAATGCTCCCCTACCGATCCCGTTCGCCGAAGCGAACAGTATCCCACAGCGTCGGTAACAGGCTTGAGCCCCGTTACATTATCGGCGCCAGAACGCTTGACCAGTGAGCTGTTACGCACTCTTTAAAGGATGGCTGCCTCTAAGCCAACCTCCTGGTTGTCTAAGCAATCTGACATCCTTTCCCACTTAGCCTGTATTCCAGGACCTTAGCTGGTGGTCTGGGCTGTTTCCCTCTCGACCATGGAGCTTAGCCCCCACAGTCTGACTCCCGCAATTCCAGTTGACGGCATTCGGAGTTTGGTTGAGTTTGGTACCCTTGTAGGAGCCCTAGCTCATCCAGTGCTCTACCTCCGCCACTTACGTTGCGAGGCTAGCCCTAAAGCTATTTCGGGGAGAACCAGCTATTTCCAGGTTTGATTGGCCTTTCACTCCTACCCCCAGCTCATCCCACACGTTTTCAACCGTGATGAGTTCGAGCTTCCATGCCGTGTTACCGGCACTTCACTCTGGCCAGGGGTAGCTCACCTGGCTTCGGGTCTACTGCACGCAACTGAATCGCCCTATTCGGACTCGCTTTCGCTACGGCTCCGCCTTACGGCTTAACCTTGCTGCGTACAAGTAACTCGCCGGCTCATTAAACAAAAGGCACGCCGTCAGGCATTCTCACCTTGCGGTAAGCATAGCCCTTCGACTGCTTGTAAGTGTACGGTTTCAGGTACTATTTCACTCCCCTCACAGGGGTGCTTTTCACCTTTCCCTCACGGTACTGGTTCACTATCGGTCATCAGCGAGTATTTAGCCTCGGAGGGCGGTCCCCCCAAATTCCCACAGGATTTCACGTGTCCTATGGTACTTGGGTATCCTGCGCAAAGAGTCCCGAACCTTTACTCTACAGGGCTGTCACCTTCTATGGCCGACCTTTCCAGATCGTTCAATTAGATACGGGATTTTTTACTCTTCGACTCTACCGTATTAGAGTCAGGCAAGACCCCACGACCCCAGTGGCGCAACGCACACGGGCTATCACACGCCACCGGTTTGGGCTGTTCCCCTTTCGCTCGCCGCTACTCAGGGAATCGCGGTTGCTTTCTTTTCCTCGAGGTACTGAGATGTTTCAGTTCCCCCGGTTGGCTTCCTCTGGGCTATGTATTCACCCAGTGATGATCCGACATGACTCGGATCGGGTTTCCCCATTCGGGCATCCTCGGATTAGCGTCTGTGTGCGACTACCCGAGGCTTATCGCAGCTTACCACGCCCTTCATCGCCTGCTGATGCCAAGGCATCCACCGTACACTCTTAGTAGCTTGACCCCAAATATTAACTTAATATCTGTATATATTGGAGACCCGGATCGCTTATTCAATTTTCAAAGAGCCCGGCTCATCAGAGCCGCGTCTAACCCTACATCAAAAATCTCGGTCCGTGGGCCCGGACCCACCCTTTCCCCTTGGTGGAGATGAGCGGAATTGAACCGCTGACCCCCTGCTTGCAAAGCAGGTGCTCTCCCATCTGAGCTACATCCCCCAACCGGATCGCCGTTTTTATTGCCGATTGTAGAATAGGAATTCCTCAATCGTCAATCCGTCATCAGCAATCAGAGTGGTGGGCCTTCCTGGGATCGAACCAGGGACCTCACGCTTATCAAGCGTGCGCTCTAACCAGCTGAGCTAAAGGCCCCTTCGACGAACCGAAAGGCATTTTTGGCGAGCAACCCAAGCTATCTGTTGCACTGCGATAATCTAACAAGGCTGATGCCTGGGTTGGCCGTTGGAGAAAAGGAAAATACCGTTGCTACCAACTTGAGGTAAATTGACCTCGGAGCTTTATATTACTCCTTAGAAAGGAGGTGATCCAGCCGCACGTTCCCGTACGGCTACCTTGTTACGACTTCACCCCAATCACTGACCATACCTTCGGCGCCTGCCTCCCTTACGGGTTGGCTCAGCGACTTCGAGTACAGTAAGCTTTCGTGGTGTGACGGGCGGTGTGTACAAGGCCCGGGAACGTATTCACCGCGCCGGGCTGATGCGCGATTACTAGCGATTCCTCCTTCATGCAG